>JALWDQ010000922.1:0-6767 GCA_027039625.1 Calditrichia bacterium
GCCTCATCATTATCGGCAGTGGCCGGGCACTGGGAATATACCGGTGATAATGCGGTGACCTATCTGGATATCAGCAATACAGGTAATTTTTCTGGCGGAAATAATTGGGGCTGTCAGTTTACAGGGAAAATCGAAATCATCGATGCCCGGAAAAATTTGTATAACATTTCCACTTTTACCATCTCCCAGTGTGGTTCGCCCTGGGATGGCGATTATCGGGGGTTAGCTTTTATTGCCGATGCAGAATTGCATTGGTTGGTAATGAAGCGAAATGAATCATTTGGATTCTTTGTTCCGTTTCATAAATGAACGGGTAATGAGCCGTTTGCCACTGGAACTTGAAGGTGTTGGTGGATTGGGTTAATTCCCCGGGTGCAAAATCCTGTTAAAATTGTGGAAGAAAAGTTGGAGAGATGAGAACGGAAGTTTTATGAAAGGATATTTTGGAGAAGGTCATTTCATTTAAATGTAAGGGTGACATCATGAAACTCAAGTTTTTCTCGGGAATTGTGATCGTAGGGATGTTGGTGTGTACGGTGCCACAGATGTCATATTCCCAGCAGCGTGGTACCATCGTAACACTGCATCCTCTGGTGGGGGAAAAGCTTACCCGGGCCGAAAGGGATCGGTTCGGTTTGTTCCCGGAGGTGGAGGGATTCCAGTGGGCGGTATTTCGACAGATGCCAGATGGTAGTTACCATGTGACCATTGCCTATTTAAAAGATGGTGCGATACACGTTAGAAATCGCAGGTTAACCCGGGAAGAATTTCAACACAACTACGTTGAGGTCGTGAGACGAATTTTAGAACCGGAAGCGCGATTTAGAAAGCGAGGTAGGGAGGTGGTGATAAAAACTCATTCCGGGGCTTTATTTGCAGGAAAGTTGATGGAGATGAGAAACGATTCTCTTTTTTGCTATTACGATCCCCTAAATTTTAAAGCAGTTAGACTGGCAGAGGTAGCAGAAGTTACGCTGGTTAATCGGGTAAACTGGAAACCGGTGATTTACGGAATCCTGGGTGCTACTGTTATATTAGGAGCTGTTGGTTTGGCCAGTGGAGATGATCCCCCGGGGTGGTTCTCCATGACGGCAACGGAAAAAGCGGAAGCGGGTGCCATTGCGGGTTTTAGTATCGGTACGGTCGCCAGTATTTTTTACAGCATGGTAAAATCGGTGGATGTAGAAGTGCCCATTTCCGAACTCTCCCCCGAATTACAGCGCCATTATTTACAAAAAATTATTGAGCGGAAATACTCCACCCCTAAAGGAATAGGGGCAAGTATTAACGGTTTGGCATTGTACACTCCGGAAGATGGCTTCAGGCCTGGTGTGGAAGGTCGGTTCTCTATTTTCCTGAAGCCCCGGGTTAGCGTGGATATTTGTTATGGCGAATTGATGCAAAGCAGTGTCCATACCCTCTATAGAGATCTGGCTGATAATCAGTATGAAACCAGTTTTGAGAAGACAAACACATTTTACGATTGGCATTATTGGGGAGTTAGTAGCAGAGTGCAATTAGCCGGGTTCCGTCGCTGGATGCCATTTATGGGATTTGGCGTTTACAAGTTTAGCAAGACAACAACCGAGAATACTCATGTGACGAGTATTCTTCATAACTACCCACTGCCCGGACAGGAAACACGGGAAGAGTACGAGAATAAGTGTAAAACCACCGAAAGCTGGGGGAATGTAAGATTATCAGGTGGAATAAGGGTGCAGTTGCTCCCCCATCTTTACCTGAAAGGAACAGTTGAATTCTCGCCATTTCCACCTTCATATCCCGGTGGAAAAATCGGATTGCAGTATTCTTTTCTATGAATTTCATGGTGGTCCAGAAAACGTTACAGAAGTTATTCTGAGCACGAAAAATTAACAGGAAGCCAGAGAAGAGAAAGGGGATATAAAGGAGAATTTATTTCCGGGTGAGTTATTTGGGTTAAACTCCAGTGAAATTTTTTGCTGTGAATAAAAATTGGGGTTAACCACGATATGTGATTTAATGGCTTTGTTTGAAGATTTTGTTATTTCCAAAGAAAAATTTTGAGGAGAAAACAATGTGGAAGCGTAAGTGTTTTTACCTCTGTTGGGTAATGGGAGTTTGTTTCATTCTGTTCTGGAGTGGGTGTTGCCTGATTGGAGCGGGAATCGGGGCTCTTGCTTCAGGGAGGGATTCTCTGATTGTCCGTCCCGGGAGTGAGGCGGTGTCGAAGGTGATTCCGGGAAAAACGGTTCAAATTGCTTTACGGAACGGTTATACTACAACCGGGAAGGTTGAGAAATTGCAAAAAATATCTCCTTCTCAATATCGAGCCGTGTACGAAGATTTTCTGAACACCCATTTTTCCACCGTGCATCTTCCTGCACCGGGGGACACTCTGGCTCTTTCCTATCGCGTGGGGCGAAAAGAGCAGTCAATTTTCCAGGGCTGGGATATGAATGGAATCTGGATTCGGGCACCGGAATCAGGAAGGGAGCTGCTTTTTCCCTATAAAGCACTCAATGGGATCAAATGGTCTTCTACCGATTCCCTTTCCATGGATTCCCTGCGTTCGATTCTTGCGCACCAGGCCGTTCCCCGGAGTTCTCGATTAATTATTCGCGGATCGTCAGGAAAAACCTGGGAGCTTCCGTGGGAAGAGATCAAATTACTGATGATCATTAACAACCGTAATTATGTTTTGCCCGGTTTTCTAATCGGTGCCGCCATCGATGCTTATCTTATTTATCAGACACTTACTCTGGATGTAATGCCAGATTCGATTTACCTGGATTTGAATCTTGACCAGAGGTAAAAGAAATCGCCATCCCCTCATTCGGTTAGTAGTTGCGCGATAGTTGCGAAATCAGGAGGTGAAGCAGAAAATTTTTGATGATAGAGGATCCATCTGGAAAGAAGTTTAAACTGATATTCAACATTTTTTAAACCATACTTTACAAAATGTTTGAATTTTTGTAAAGTATGGTTTAAATTTTGTCCAAAAAAAGTAGCTCGATGGTAGGAAACAAAATTTATCCCCGTAGTATTCTTCCTCGCATCGAACGGTTTTTAACCACTCCCGATGTGCTGGTTATTGTTGGCGCCCGTCAAACCGGGAAATCCACCCTGCTAAAACTTCTCATGCAAAAACTGGAACAACCGGTTTATTTTGATCTGGAGGATTTCAAATATCGGGACCTTTGTAATTCCGGGGTAGAGGTGTTCGTTCAGTATCTCCTGGAGAATCGTCTCCTTCGAGAACCAAAAACCTATGTTTTCCTGGATGAGATTCAACTTCTTAATGATCCCTCTTCTTTTCTGAAATTACTACACGACCATTACCCCGATTTAAAGCTGATTGTTACTGGTAGCTCAACGTTTGCCATCCGCAGTAAATTCCGGGACAGTTTGGTGGGACGTACTGTCAATTTTGAATTATTCCCCCTGAGCTTTCAGGAGTTTCTAACATTTAAAGAAGAGCCCTTTGACCTTACCCAACCCGTTACCACCCCTGCCTCCGTCGAAAGACTCCGACAGCTCTACAGGGAATATATTTTATTTGGTGGTTTCCCCAAAATCGTATTAACGGAGGAGAAGGAGGTTAAAGAAGTTTATTTACGTCAGATCATCGACACCTATTTAAAGGCGGACATCCGGGACCTGGGTAATATTCGACAGATTGACAAGTTTAATAAATTACTCCGGGTTTTAGCTCAACAAAGTGCTTCTTTATTAAATTTAGCCGAATTGTCGAATACCACCGGGATTTCGCGTCCTACTCTGGAGGATTACCTCTTTATTCTGGAAAACACTTACGTAATGCGAAGAGTTTCCCCCTTTGCCGGTAACATGCGCAAGGAACTCTTCAAGCGCCCGAAAATTTTCTTTCTGGATACAGGGTTAATGCACATGTTGATTTTTCGCGAAATCCCCGATTTTTTTTCGGGAAATGCTCTGGAAACAGCAATTTTTACAGAATTCACCAAAATATTCCCCGAAACACCTATTCATTTCTGGCGTACTCGGGACAAAAAAGAAATCGATTTTATTCTGGACACCAGAGATGGTTTGTATGCTCTGGAAGTAAAGATGAATTCTGCCCAGCTTCGAGCGAGGCCATTACAAGCATTTCAAGAGCAATACCAGGGTGAAGTGTACGGAATTTGCTTCGAACAGGGGAAGCATTCTTCCGGAGTTGAAACGATGTATCCCTGGGAGATTTACTCCAGGTTTAAATTGTTGTAAAGAGGGTAGTTGCCCATTTTTAGAATATTTAATTTCCGCAGGCATGAAGCCTGCGGTTATTAGGTTCGTAGGGTATGAAATTTACCGGAGGCGTAAAGCCTGCGGCTTTGATTGCGGTGCATTAATTTACCGCGGGCATGAAGCCCGCGGCTACCGGGTTTTATTGGGATAGGATACGAATAATCTTCTCGGTAGGGGTTAAATCCGGGAGGAACACGTCGGGGTGATATTTACGGAGTTCTTCTGCGGGGATTTTTCCCGTACCGACGGCCAGGCTGCGCAAGTGGTGAGCATGGGCGCAACGGATGTCGTTTACGCTATCGCCTACTATCCAGATGTCCTTTTTCTCAAAAAAGCACTGGTAATGTTTCTCTGCCCGCTGAATGGCTACCGGTGGCAGGTCGTCCCGCAGCAGGGCATCGTCCCCGTAGGCGCCTACCAGGAAGTACCGCTCCAGTCCCACCGGCGCCAGCTTGTAATGAGCTCCCTCTCGTACATTGCCGGTTAACAGTCCCAGGGCAAATCGTTTGTCCCGACTGAGAGCTTCCAGCAGGGCTTTTACTCCGGGTAACACCCTCACTGCTCCGTCCGACCGCAGAGCATCCCGAATCCCCTCCAGATAATAACTCAATGCTGCTTCGGTTAAGTCCTCCACCCGTCCCTCAGAAACACCGCAGCGCTGTAAAAGGGTGCGCAGTATGTAACGATCTGTGTACCCCACAAAATCCCGTACATGCCATTGAACCGGAAAACCCGTAACGCGGGAAACAGCTTCTACCATTTTCCCCATGGCAATTCCCCCGGTAAGTACCAGGGTACCATCTATGTCAAAAAGAATCAATTTTTTTGGCAAGGGCAGCTTTTCTTTCTGTTTTCCTTCCTGGTGCATTATTTTTCAGTTTCTTGTTAAACGAATTTTCTGTGCCGGATAAAAAGGATAAATTGCACTCCAACTTTCTTTGTTCTCACAAATCGTGCTTGATATAGGTTTTATTGTTTTTGAATCATTTTGTTCTGCTCAAAATAGCTCGGGAAGTTACGTGTGATGGCTCTGGCAGAAGGTAGAAATCGGGTATTCACAGAATGTGAAGAGATGGATTGATATTCTCCCCGCAGTTCAACCTCTGAGAAAATTAATAACCTCACGTCGCTTCTTGAAAAATCCGGTGGTTGCCCAATTTTATGAATGAAGCGTTTTATATTGTTGCTGGTAGTAGCGTTTGAATTCTTCCTGTTTTTCTTTAATGGCCCGCCACCAATCCTCATGTTCGACATACCAGCGAACGGTTTCTTGGAGCGCTTGTTGGAAGTTGTGCCGGGGTTTCCAGCCCAGTGCGCGAATTTTTCGGGTGTCCACGGAGTAGCGGCGGTCGTGCCCCAGACGATCGGGAACGGGCTGGATCAGCGATTTGGGTTTGTTCAATAGCTCCAGAATCATTTCGGTAATCTGAATGTTTTGCATCTCGTTCCCGCCACCAATGTTGTAAACTTCACCCACTTTCCCTCTGTGTAACACCAGGTCAATGGCTTCGCAATTATCCAATACGTAAAGCCAATCCCGTACGTTTTTACCATCACCATACAAAGGCAGAGGGAGATCATCCAGGGCATTGGTAATAAATAAAGGAATGAGTTTTTCCGGGTACTGATAGGGGCCAAAGTTGTTGGAACTACGGGTAATGATTGTAGGTAAGCCGTAAGTGCGATGGTAAGCACGCACCATCAAATCGCCACTGGCTTTACTGGCGGAATAGGGACTGTTGGGTTGCAAAGGACTTTCTTCGGTAAAGGAACCGTCTTCGATGGAACCGTACACTTCATCAGTGGAGATTTGAATGTAACGTTCGATGTCGTATTTTCGTGCAGCCTCCAGCAAGGTGAAGGTTCCTACCACATCGGTTTGAATGAAACTTCCCGCTTCCAGAATGGAGCGATCCACGTGGGTTTCTGCAGCAAAGTTGATGATGGTATCCACGTTGCTCACCAGGTTATCCACCACCTCTTTATCGCAAATGTTACCGTGGTAAAAGAAATAATTCAGGCGACCTTCCAGGTCCTGGAGATTTTCGCGATTGCCAGCATAGGTCAGGGCATCCAGTACGATGATGCGATAGTCAGGGTATTTATTTACCATGTACCGAACGAAGTTGCTTCCAATGAATCCGGCACCGCCGGTAACCAGGATGGATTTCATATGGGCTCCTTTTTTTTATCGTTAAGTTGCGGGAATATAAAATGTTTGGGGTAGATTTACAAGTTGTAACGCAAACTTTAGTTTGCGTTGTGTAGGGCAAGCTTTAGCTTGCAATTGTGATTTGTTTCAAAATAGGTATTTTATTTAGCATACAATAAAGTTTGCGATACGCATAGAAATTTGTTTTTAAAAGATAAAAACATTAACTTTCAAATAAATGAAATTGTAGTGGGAGTTTCCAGGGAATATTTAAGAAATGATCCAATATCGGCGGAATTTACCGCATCTCCATCCGGAGGATGCCGTGTTTTTTATAACGTTTCGTTTGAAGGGTTCATTACCCCTATAT
>JALWDQ010000923.1:0-2195 GCA_027039625.1 Calditrichia bacterium
ACGCCAGCTCTCAGCCATCAGCTGACGCTGGCGGAAACGGGAAACGGGTATCTACCCTTCCGCTGGAGCACCCCGGAGATGATTTTACTGGCACCGGAACTGAAAACGTCTAAATCCCCGGTGAAATCTTCCCCGTCTCTTTCTTCCCACAGTGTTTTCTCCCCGGTTAAAGCGGAACCCGCTCCGGTAGCAGCATCATTTACCCCGGAAGAAGCTCACCTCCGGATCCGTACCATCCTGCAAACCCTTACCCCGCGCCTGACTCCCCAAAATGGTCAAACGCAGGTGTTCATTCACGAAACACTGGGGCATTTTGCGGAGTGGCTTCAAATTCCACTCTCCCGCTTGCGCCGGCTAAACGGGCTGGGGCATCGCAGTAAACTGTATCTGGGGCAAAACTTACAACTGGACTTTTCCCGGGTTTCTCCCGAACGCTTCCTGACCAGACGGCTCCGCTATCATGAACAAATTCTAAAAAGTTATCTAAATAAGAAACTATTTGTGAATTTTATCGAATATGAAGTAAATTCCGGTGAGTCCGTCTGGGAAGTGGCGCGGTCCCGGTATGGCGTCCCGTTCGAGCTGGTAGCGTATTTGAATGCCGGGTTAAACCTCTCGGAGATTAAAGCAGGAGACGTGGTAAAAATTCCCATTATGGAAACCAAACATACATCGGAGGAGACCTTATGAAGATTAAAGAAAAAATTGAAGGAGATGTAGCCATTTTAACCATCTCGGGGAATATGATGGGCGGACCGGAGACCACCGCTTTGCACGATAAGGTGAAAAGCCTGATTGCCGATGGCATCAAAAAGGTGGTAATTGATTTAAAAGGTGTGAAGTGGATGAATAGTTCCGGTCTGGGGGTATTGATGGCTTGCATGACTTCCCTGAACAACGCCGGCGGGAAGTTGAAACTGGCCAGCGTGACCGAAAAGGTGAAAAGCCTTTTGATGATTACCCAGCTCTTACGGATTTTCGACACCTACGAAAATGCCGAACGTGCTGTAGCTTCCTTCTACGAAGAAGAGCACAAAACAGAATAACGTTGCATTCGGGAGTCGGTTCTTCTTAGGCCGACTCCTTTTTTTACCGACCTGTTTATGCTACACCAGGTTTCATTTCAAACAGTGCAAAAATTGTTTCACCCCGGGTTTTTCAGACATCGAAATGTACCGTTCGTCCTTCCTCCAGTATGCGCGCCAGGAGGCGAAGGGCTGAACTCTATTTCCCATTCCATCTGGAGGAAAAGTATTCCGGTGTTGTGTCTGGAAAGGGGGAAGGGGGGATAAGGTAAATAATGGGAATAGGGAAATAAGGGAATAGGGGGAAGGGGAAATGAAAAAAAGGTTAGGTGGGAATATTATTTTGGTGCGGTGCGTAAACTGTGACAACTGAGATGAAGATTGTTTCATTACATCCCTGGGATGTGGATTTTCCGACGGCACGAGAGATTCAATCCCGCCTGCAACAGCAGCTTGTTTTAACCGATACCATCTCTTTTGCCGACATTCAGTGGGTGGCCGCAGCAGATGTTTCTTTTAACCGATTTGGCAAGGTGCTGTACGGTGCGGTGGTGATAATGCGCTTCCCGGAGCTGGAAATTGTGGAAACCCATGTCGAGCGGGCGGAAGTCACTTTCCCCTATGTACCGGGGTACTTGAGTTTCCGGGAAGCACCGGTGATTCTAAAAATTATGGAACGGGTGCGCACCACACCCCAGGTGCTACTGTGCGACGGGCAGGGTATTGCCCATCCCCGGGGATTCGGGCTGGCGTCGCATCTGGGCTTGTTCCTGGATTTACCCACCATTGGATGTGCCAAATCGTTACTGGTGGGGGAATATCAGGAACCGGCACCGGAACGGGGAGCATTTTCTCCCCTAATTTTTCAGGGACAAACAGTGGGGCATGTGTTACGGACTCGCAGCGGGGTGAAACCCATATTCGTTTCGGTAGGGCATAAGATAAGCCTGAAGCTGGCTACCGATGTGGTGCTGGCCTGTGCACCGCGCTATCGCATACCCGAACCCATCCGCCAGGCACATCGACTGGTCAATGAATTCCGGCGCCGGGAAGCGAATTCATCTTAAAAAAAGCATTTTTCGGGGCGGGAAGAATTTTTAATTCATATTTTGTCGTAAAGCGCACAAAAAAGCACAGAAGTTCTGAATATTTTTCTGTACAGGTAACACA
>JALWDQ010000924.1:0-2190 GCA_027039625.1 Calditrichia bacterium
CTTCCAGTTCCACCCCTCCGGGTAGTTGGGATGGTTCGGTAAATTGAATATACACGGTGGCACAGATTTCTTGCTGGCCTTCAAAGTCGACGCTGGAGAGCCGGTAATAATATAATTTATCCGATTCCACATTGGCATCGGTAAAAGAATATTGGGATGCGGCAGAAGTGTTCCCCTGACCCCTTAAAGCCGGGTTGGTTCGGTAGGAAGCAATCATTTGCCACGAAGTGGGATCATTTTCTGCTCGCTCCAGAATAAAGCCCAGATTATCGATTTCACTTTCGGTTCTCCACCGAAGAATGATGGCGTTGTTGTCCCCCACGCTTGCCGTAAAACTGGATAATTGAACCGGCAGGGACTGGTCATCGCCATCCTGCCAGCTTAAATAGGGGTAGCCATCGTTTATCGCACTGGAATTGTCCATATCCCAATAATCGTCGTTGCCGGTATCATCGTTGGGATTGGTCACGAAGTCCCAGGCTTCGTCTAATCCGGAGGTACTGAGATCAGTGAAAGTAGCCAGCGTTTTCATTTCGCTCGTGGTCTTGCCTGTGCCACCCTCGCTATATTCCATACTAGATGTTTCTTTATCCCAGAAAGAGTTAGACACAGTACCGCTCACATTGCGTCCCACCAGGCCACCTATGTAATGGTCACTGTAATTACTACTAATACAGCTCACATTCCCAGTACTAAAACTTTTATCAATAACAGTACCGGAACCGTAATTGTCTCCGACCAACCCACCAACATAGTAATCTCCGCGTGTACTTCCTCTGCTGTAACAATTAATAACACTACCGTTGGTGCTATTTTTTCCCAGTAACCCTCCGACACCATAATGATCACCATAAGTATCCGCTGTGCTGTAACTGTTACTTATGCTGCCGTAGTTAAACCCTACCAATCCACCGACATCATAGGCGCCATTAACATTCCCGGTGCTGTAACAATGACTTATGCTACCAGAATTATTCCCTGCCAGCCCGCCAACTTGCTGATCACCCAGTATGTCCACACTGGTTAGACCTAAATTTTGAACGGTCCCGCTATTGCCTATAAAGCCAAACATACCAACATAGTAAATGTTCGTTCTACTAATAGTAAGACCACTGATTGTATGCCCTCCTCCATCATAGGAACCCGTAAATTTATTATCGTAATTCCCAATGGGAGAGAAGCCATTCCCCCCATCCCAGCCTGAAGTTGCAGAAGCATCGATATCAGCGGTTTGAGTGAAGTACTTATCCCAATCGGAAGTAGTGTTTTGCAATTCCTGTAAATCATTCAGGTTACTAATTAAATAAGGATCGCTGCTGGTGCCCGAACCGCCACTGTAGGTGCCCGCCATCAAATGGGCGCCGATAAGCAAAAATACAACCAATACTGCCAGATGACCAGGAATTCTTGCATTATTCATTTTCCTCTCCATGTTTTTAATGTTTGGGTTAATTTAAGGTATTTTTAGGTCATTATTTGTGATCCGTGTATATTTATGAATACTATTTCGAATCCTATTTTTGATGAGATAGCAAAGAAACACTATCCCACCGGGAGCTTTTGACACCAAAAAACATTTCACCTAACCGGCACGGAATCGACAAATCAGGTTTACGTCCCGGGGTTTATGATTTGTTTTAATAAAAATTTATAAAAACGGAATTACAAAAGCGGAATAAAAAACGAAAGTTCTTCTTAACCTCATTTAAAATGTAATGAAAACTTTTGGGAGTACCAAATAAAAAATTGTTTAGAAATTTGTTAAAAACTTTCGATGACCGGATAAAATTTTGGGGCAAACGCTTCTCGGATTAAATTCTATTGAGAATAAACGGTGGATTACCCCTGCCTCTTGAACGGTTTTAAAAAATACGAGATGAGTATATGTACCATAACATAACGAATAATAACGAAATTTTTTCGGGTAATTTTTCGTTCATTCCCTAAATTCCTTACGCACAAAACCCGAATCGGGCAGCATTCTGTTTGCAAGACTCTATGCGTGGTATACGCTCTCTTCAATTGAGTGAATAACGATTCTCGACAATCATGCTTTGGTGTCTTTTAAAATCTTGCAGCAGGCGAGGCGAAGAATATTTATAATACAACCGGAAGAGAATATGGAAAAACCTCCTTCTCATAGAGCTTTAACCCAACTATTTTTCTAAAGCAAGTTTTGGTTTGGCATTG
>JALWDQ010000925.1:0-6727 GCA_027039625.1 Calditrichia bacterium
CACCGAAGTGGGGTTCTATGATACGGGGGATTATGCTGTTGGCGTGTATGTCAGCGGAAACTATGCTTATGTGGCTGATGATTTGGACGGTCTGCGCATCATCGATGTCAGCAATCCCACCGCACCTACGGAAGTGGGGTTTTATGATACGGGGGATAGGGCTTACAGCGTGTATGTCAGCGGCAGTTATGCCTATGTGGCCGATGGGTATGATGGTCTGCGCATCATCGATGTCAGCAATCTCACCGCACCTACAGAAGTGGGATTTTATGATACATGGGGGACTGCTAAAGGCGTGTATGTCAGCGGCAGCTATGCTTATGTGGCTGATGGTTTGGCTGGTTTGCGCATCATCGATGTCAGCAATCCAACCGCACCCACCGAAGTGGGGTTTTATGATACAGGGGATAGGGCTCGTGGCGTGTATGTCAGCGGCAGCTATGCCTATGTGGCCGATTATTGGGACGGTCTGCGCATCATCGATGTCAGCAATCCCACCACCCCCACCGAAGTGGGGTTCTATTTTACGGGGCATTATGCTTTTGACGCGTATGTCAGCGGCAGCTATGCCTATGTGGCTAATCATTTGAACGGTCTACGCATCATCGATGTCAGCAATCCCACCGCACCCACCGAAGTGGGGTTTTATGATACGGGGGATGAGGCTCTTAGCGTGTATGTCAGCGGTAGCTATGCCTATGTGGCGTATGAGTGGGATGGTTTGCGCATCATCGATGTCAGCAATCCCACCGCACCCAGCGAAGTGGGGTTTTATGATACGGGGGGGTATGCTAATGGCGTGTATGTCAGCGGCAGCTATGCCTATGTAGCCGATTTTAGTGACGGTCTGCGCATCATCGATGTCAGCAATCCCACCGCACCCACCGAAGTGGGGTTTTATGATACGGGTGATAATGCTCGTAGCGTATATGTAAATAGTAACTACGCCTATGTGGCCGATGGGTATGATGGTGTTTATATTATACGCAATAACCTGGTAAGTGGTATTGCGCAGGAAAATAATACCTCAATACCGGATAAATTTTGTCTTTATCAGAATTACCCCAACCCTTTCAATCCCACCACTACCATTAAATATGCTCTGCCGCAGAGGGCACAAGTGGAGCTAACCATTTACAACGCCCTGGGGCAAAAGGTATGTACACTGGTGCAACAGCAGCAGCCGGCGGGGCAATACCAGGTGCAATGGGATGGACGGGATTCTCACGGTAACCCCGTAGCCAGTGGAGTGTATGTTTATCGCTTAAAGGCACAAACGAAATCAAAGGAAATATTTGATCAGATGAATAAAATGGTATTAATACGATAAAATAAATATGTGCTGATAATAATTTCCTATTTGTTGGTGCTTAAAAATTCTTTAAACAAGCATTGTAATACGTTTGTAAACTCCATTTTCTTTTTCCCCCTCTCTTTTAATGAGAGGGGGATGTAATTATTAAAAAGGGAGTCCTTGCTTTTAACCCCACCTACCGGCCTTAAACGGGATTCTGTTGAGGTGATTTACGATAAAGAGCCGCATGGAATGAAGGGATTGAGTTTTTCTCCCGACGGAAGATTCATTGCTTTCTCACCTCTGGATGATCACCGGATTTTTATTTACGATACCCGGCAAAAGAAAATTGTTAAGCAGTTAGAACTCGAAGAGAGCTCTCCCCTCGCCTTCAGTGCCGATGGTAAATTGCTTTTTGGTGTTTTGAAATACAATATCCTGCTGAGCTGGAATACTCGCAACTGGCATCTTACAGATTCACAAAAAATAAAGGAACTCCTTCAAATACAAAAGATTCGAGCCATTCCCTTCTCGAAACAACTAATTCTATTGGGAGCAAACAAACTAATTTTCCGGGATTATCAGCTGAAAACGAACAGAAGAATTCTTTTACTGGAGTAACAATTTTTCTGCTTCATTCTACTCTTAAAAAATTAACCATACAGACTGCGGCAAAGAGATATTTGCAGTTTTCGCAACTTTTCAGCCTTCGAGAAAGAAAATCCCCCATGCTACCGATCCCCACCCGAAAAAATAGCGGAGGAGAAATGTGTCTGATAGTGCCAATATTGACCAACACCAGGGAATTAGTGGGGATATTAAAAAATTAAAGAGAAATAAACACCATAAAAGGAACCATTTCCCGGATGCGCTATGGTTTTGGTGCGATTGGTTTAATTTTAGCGTTTAATTACCCACAAAAAAACATGTGAAAGGAAATGCTCATGAGTAAAATGCTGGTGTATTTAATTCCGATTTTACTTACAACTTCGCCATCGATAGCACAGAGATTTCCGGCGCTCCTGGTTTTTAATCCCACTCAAAAAAAGTCCGTACCACTGGAATTAACCAAACTGGCAATCAACGTCCAGGTAACCGGTAATCTGGCCACAACCACTATGGATTTAACCTTTTTTAATCCCAATAATCGCCAACTGGAAGGCCAGTTTTACTTCCCGCTGGGCAGGGGGCAGACAGTCTCCCGGTTTGCGCTGGATGTGGGGGGACATTTACGTGAAGGTGTTTTGGTGGAAAAAAATCGCGGACAACAAATTTTTGAAGATGTGGAACGCCGTAATATCGATCCCGGACTTCTGGAATGGGTTAAAGGCAATAATTTTAGAGCGCGCATTTTTCCCATCCCCGCCAATGGCTACAAAAGGCTGGTTATTGCCTACGAACAGGAATTAAGTGAAACCCCTCACGGCTATCTGTATTTGCTGCCCCTGCAGTTCCAAAAACGCGTAGATCAATTTTCCATTCATGTAGAAGTGTTTAAACAACAAGTGGCTCCCAGACTTACCCGGAATGAATTAACCAATCTTTCATTTGAAAAATGGAACGAATCCTACATTGCCGATTTTCAAGCGCGTCAATTTCTGCCCAACAAGCAAATCGGTTTTACTGTGCCTAGGGAGAAACAGAAGCAAAAGAGTTTTGTATTCCGCGACTCCCTGTTGCAAAAGCAATTCTTTTATACCCACTTCCTCCCTGATATTCCCCATGAGAAGCGGAGGCTTCCCCACAGAGTAACCCTTTTATGGGATGCGTCCGCATCCGGAGATAACCGGGATATTGACAAGGAACTAACCGTGCTGGATGGTTATTTTTCTGCCATTAAAAATGCCACCATTCAACTGGTGACTTTTAGTAATACTATTCTGGAAGAAAAATCCTTTCTCCTGAAGAACGGGCATTGGGACAGGTTGAAAGGATACCTGAAAAAGATTGACTACGATGGCGGCACTCAACTGGGGGTGCTCGATCTCAACCGCTATCCTTGTGATGAGTTCATTTTGTGCAGCGACGGCCTGTCTAATTTCGGTGAAGCAGAGATGAAGCTCGGTCACACGCCGGTTGTGGTGATCAATTCCAGCCCAAATGCCAACTATGCGTATCTGCAATTTGTTGCCGATAGCAGCAAGGGGCGTTATGTGGATTTAACCACCCTCTCAACCCAACAGGCGGTGGATTTGCTACTGCACAAGCCCCTCTTTTTTATGGGAGCGGTAAGGGAAGAGGGAGAAGTAACCGAACTTTACCCCTCGATACCGGTAGAGGTTCAACATGACTTTTCCCTTACCGGACAGTTGGTGAGCTCCCGTGCTAAACTGCGATTGCAATTTGGCGATGGACAAAAAGTCACCTTTAGTAAACGCGTTATAATTAACGCCTCTCGTGATTCAGTTCCAGACCCCATAGTCCGCCGAATCTGGGCGAAAAAGAAGCTGGCGCAGCTCTCCGTGCATATAAATAAGAATAAAGAACGCATTATCCAGCTGGCTAAAGATTATAGAATTGTCACACCCTTTACTTCATTGCTGGTGCTAGATCGGCCGGAAGATTATCTGCGCTATCATATCGTTCCACCCGAAAAGAAATTAAAAGAGCAATATTTTGCCCGTTTGCAGGAACAAAAAAAGGAAAAAGAGCAGGAGGAAAAAGAGCATTTAGAATATGTGGCCCAGTTGTTTCAGGAACGCATTGCCTGGTGGAATAAGAAATTCCCCACAAAAAAACCTGTGGTAAAAAAACCATCTCCTTCTGATACAGCGGAACATGATTCAGGTGCGATATTGGATTCATTAATATCGTGGTCAAGTGAAGCGTTTGATAATTTGCATCGAGCTCACCCATCTGCTTCACAGCCAAGTAGAGCTCAACGTGAGCATGAAGTTAGGAGACTATTCCCAGATGTAGGTGTATTTGATCTTCCCTCTGAATCCGTAGAAGGAGGAAACGAAAACTACGCCATGTACGAATCTCCCTTACCATCTGAGTACCGAGAGGAACAGAGTTCCAAGAGGAGTGCAGCCTCCCGGAGTATTAAGGTGCAAAAATGGGATCCTGATACGCCCTATTTAAAAGCATTAAAAAAGACGGAGCCTGCCAATTGGTACCAGACTTACCTGTGCTTTCGTAAAGGCTACAGCAACAGCCCGGCTTTTTATTTTGACGTAGCCGATTATTTTTACGAAAAGGGTGAGACAGCGCTTTCTTTACGCATTTTATCCAATATTGCTGAGCTGGAGCTGGAGAACCACGAATTATTGCGATTATTAGGCTACCGTTTATTGCAACGCCAGGCGTACCGCCTTGCAGAACATGTTTTCCGGGAGGTGTTGAGAATTCGTCCTGAAGAGCCTCAATCGTATCGCGATCTCGCTTTAACCCTGGCGGCAGAGGGGAAATATCAGGAAGCGATTGAGCTGTTGTGGCAGATTGTTTGTAAAAAATGGGACGATCGTTTCCCGGAGATAGAACTCATCGCTTTAAATGAAATGAATAACATTATTGCAACCTGTGAGCAATCATTAGATCTTTCTGCAATCGATAAGCGTTTTCTTAAAAATTTACCTGTGGATATTCGTGTAGTGTTAAGCTGGGATGCGGATAACACCGATATTGATCTGTGGGTTATTGATCCCTACAATGAAAAATGTTATTATAAAAATCGGGACACTCATATTGGAGGACATTTATCAAGAGATTTTGCTGGAGGTTATGGTCCCGAAGAATTTTTATTACATCGAGCTGTTCCGGGAGAATATTTTATTAAAGCACATTATTACGGTAACTATCGGCCATTGCTTTCCGGAAACGTCACCATTTTTGTGGAAATATTTACCCATTACGGAACACCCCGTCAGATGAAAAAAAGTTTGACTTTTCGGCTGGAAAACATAAAGGATGTGTTCGACATCGGTTCCATTAAATTTTAAAGGGAGTCATCCATTGCTTAAAAAGAGATTTTAAGACTGTTCTATTTTCCATTTTATGCACAGCATTCTGGGAGTACAGGAGATCTGACCGAACGGTTCCCTACGGGCTTAGTGGACATTATTCATTTTCCCAAAGTTTATCGTTTAATTTTCCGCAGGAATTCTTCCACCTCAGGAATTCCTCCCTGATAGATGAGATAGCCGTTGTAGGGTTCGCGTTCGGTAATTTCTCCGGCAATGGGAGTAAGCATAATTTCTTTCACTTTCTCCAGATCGCTGGTTTGTCCCAGCGCCCATCCCAATTTTACGTAGGCCACTTCGGGAAGCATGTTGGCTGCCGGCACCACCCCCAGCTGCATAATTTCCCGACCGGTTTCGTACACATACATTTGCACATATCCCCACAGGGTTTGCACCGTCATGTACACGGCAATTCCTTTTTCGTGAGCGCGCTTTAGCGAAGGATAAAGCGGTTTATTCACATGCCCCAAACCCGTACCGGCAATAACAATCCCCCGGTACCCGTTATCCACCAGCGCATCGATAATGTCCGGCTGCATGTTGGGATAGTAGTACACAATGGTCACCTTCTCCTCGAAAGCTGTGTTAATGATAACCTCCCGATCCGAGCGGCGCCGTTTATAGTCCTGGCGCAAGGGGGTGATTTTTTGCCGATCTACCATCGCCAGCGGAATATCGCTGATGGTACGAAAAGTGGAGCGGTAGCTGGAGTGCATTTTGCGCACGCGGGTTCCGCGATGAAGCAACCCGTACTGATCGGAAGTAGGACCAAACATGCAGACCATGGTCTCGGCAATATCGCTCTCCGCCGCCGTTTTAACCGCATGAATCAGATTCAGGGCGGCATCGGAAGAAGGGCGATCGGAAGAGCGCTGCGAGCCGACCATCACAATAGGTACAGGGGAGTTTTGCACCATAAAGGAAAGAATCGCAGCGGTGTGGTGCATGGTATCCGTTCCGTGCCCGATAACAATTCCCTGCACTCCGTTCCGGATTTCCCGTCCGATGGCTTCGGCGGTTCCAATCCACTGCTCGGGTCCCATATTCTCGCTGAATACACCGTACAGTTTTTCCGTTTCCAGGTTGCAATAATCGGCTAGTTCCGGCACCGAACCGTACAACTCGCCCGGCGAAAAGGCGGGAATCACCGCCCCCGTGCGGTAATCCAATCGGCTGGCGATGGTGCCACCCGTTCCTAGTAATTTCACCCGCGGCTTTTTGGGATCGTAGGGAAATTCCTTTTCGGGAATTTTGTAATGGGCCTCTTTTCGCCCAAGTTCTTTGATGAATTGAATGGTATCGACACCCACACCGATATTGTACCCGTTCCGCAGTTTGAGTACAATGTGCCGGGCATCGGCAGTTTCGGAGCGTGGTAGAATGATTCCTTTAAACACGCCGCGCGTGGTGTGCATTTCCACATCCGACCACACTTGCACCCTATTTTCTTTCAATACTGCCAGTGCGGGAT
>JALWDQ010000926.1:0-6696 GCA_027039625.1 Calditrichia bacterium
AGGTGATGTGAATGTGATGGGCATTCTGGTAATTAATGGTAGTTGAAGAATAGCTTACATTTCCATTATTATCCACCGCTTTAACCCGGTAGTAAGCATATTCTGTTCCTAGTGCATAAGAACCGGAATAATTTCCATCACTTACATCGGTATCCTGGGAACCGGTATTAGTCCAGGTGGAGCCATCATCACTTCCCTGAAGTTCTATGTAGGACATAGACGGGTCAGTTGTCCCATCATCTGCCGTCGCACTCCAGGCGACACTCCCGCTCTCGAATGTGGTACTATCCGTGGGAGTTACTAAGGTAGGCGCAGCAGGAGCAATCTTATCGCTAACGGCAATTCCGGAACCGCTGGGAATTTTCTTCACTTCGTTTCCTGCCACATCCTGCAAAGTTCCCCCAGCCGAAGAGCTACTATCGTAGCGAACCGTCACATTCTGGGCGCTGCGATCTCCCAGAGAACCACTCAAATTCAGCGTCCAGGTGGTGGTTGGTTCGCTTCCTACCGGATCCAGAGAACTGGGAGATGCGGTGCCTACTCCAGTGCCTTCCAGCACAAACTGAGCGGCAGCATCACCGCCCACTTCCTGTACTGCTTCATTAAACGTGAGTTTAATGGTAGTAAGTGAAGTGGCTTCCGCCCCGATAAGATCGGGAGGCTCGGTTTCGGTAACCGTTAGCTGATTGGTGGAATACACCGCATCGAACCCGGAACCAGAAACAATGTAAAACCGCACGTAAACTGTACTGGCATTAAAATCCGAACCATCCCGTTGGGCTGTTCCGGAGAGAACCCCCGAACCGTCGATACTGATGGTGGAATTCGTCGCATTGGTGTACACATCCAGGTAATTACCACTTCCATCAAATTCCCGGAATTGTTGTGCCCAGATGGTTCCATTGGCTTCAAAACCGCTACCATCAACGGTAATAATATCATCCGGATCGAAAGTACCGCCATCATTATCTGTAATTGTAAACGTTCCAATTTCCACATTACTAAGATTTTCGGGTAAATCCCCTGCCACAGGGATCAATCGCCTGCTCCAGTATATTGCCCGATCCGTTCCTACAATAAATTCCACCCTGGCATCGTACTCATCCAGCTCGTCCAGATAAAAAGAAACCTCGGCTCCTTCTGGAACGAGGCTGAAATCGTACTCTTCAATATGAATATTTTCAATTATCTGGGAGGGCGCATCAGGGCGGTTTTCCTTAACCATGGTCACTGCTTTTAATCTTTCTTCCGGCTCAAATCCCTGAAGTTGGAGTGTGACCCGATCTCCATTCCGGTACACATGATAATCCTGCACATCCAGTGCTCGGTTTAAAAGTCCAGCCCATAAAACACCGGACTGAAAGATTAAACCGACCGCTAAAACCATTAGCAACTTTCTCATAACACTTCCTCCGTGAAATATTTTTAATTCTTCCTAAACTTCTTCTCCCCAACGAAGGATATCCGCGAAACTGCGTTTTTGCTGCTTCGTGGGAGAGAACGCTTCCTGCAATCTTTCTTTTAGACCATCTTCCGTTAGACCCCGGGTAAGAACCCCATGCTCAGCCAAAGAGATCATTCCCGTTTCCTCACTCACCACAATGACAATGGCATCGGACTGCTCGCTTAACCCCAGAGCGGCTCGATGCCGCATCCCTAAACTGGGATCCAGTTTAGGATTTTCCGTTAACGGGAGCTGGCATTTGGAGGCAATAATGACATCATTCTGAATCACTACCGCTCCATCGTGCAATGGAGATCTTGGATTAAAAATGGATAAAATGAGTGCTTTACTCACCTGTGCCTGGAGAGGAATCCCTGTTTCGATAACACTACGCAGCCCTGTATCCCTGACTAACACGATTAAAGCTCCAAAATTCTTCCTTGATAGATCGGAGACCGCACCGATGACTTCGTTAATAAATTTAGTGGTGGATATTTGAACGAAACGCCGCAGAATCGGATTTTGCCCCAGATACAACAGCAACCTGCGAAATTCCGGCTGAAAGATTATCACAAAAGCAATCACCCACACCGTCTTCAGATTGGAAAATATCCAGATCGTTCCGCTCATGTTCAGCATTTCCGCAACCACCGAGATCAGAATAATAAACAAGAGCCCAAGCAACATGCGCGCCGCCATGCTCCCCTTTAAAAATTCATAGACCTTGTAAAAAATATAGGCGACAAGCGCAATATCCAGTACGTCAATAAATGTGACCGAAAGAAATCCAATTTTAAACAACATACATTACCTCAGGGTTAATCATCGGACAGGAATTTTTATTCTTCACCCACTTTTTGATTTTTTTTAAAAAAATTTGTGGGAATTTCGTCAGTGACAAAAAATAAACATCCCTCTACGTAATGGGTTAATTTCATTTAATTTACAATTTAATCCGTTATTGCTTTTAGTCTGGAAATGGCCGTACCAACTTCCAATACCTGTTTCATTTCCGAAACACGATGAACCCGAAGAATACGAGCTCCCAGCAATACCGAGGCAGCCACACTGGCAGCGGTACCCCATTCCCGTTCTTTTGGAGGCACATCCAGCAACCGACCAATAAAAGATTTACGGGAAGGGCCAATTAAAACGGGAAAGCCCAATCCTTTCAACTCTTCGGTACGTCGAATAATTTCAAAATTATCTTCCCAGCGCTTGCCAAAACCAATTCCGGGATCAACGACCAACTGTTCAATCCCTGCCGCCCTGGCCACCTGAATCTGTCGGTAAAGGAAATCTTCAATTTCCTCCATTAAATTCCGATAGGTGGGATTTTGCTGCATATTGCGGGGAGTCCCCTGGATATGCATTAGAATCAGCGGTAGTCCGGCATCCGCCACCAGCGGTGCCATGTCGGGGTCGAAAGTAAGCCCGCTAATATCATTAATTATATCCGCTCCTTCTTCGATAGCGCGACGGGCAACCTCCGCTTTGTAGGTATCTACCGAAATGGGTACATCTATTCTTTTTCGCAGCTCCCTCAACACCGGTCCCACCCGCTTCCATTCCTCCTCCGGAGAGACGGCTTCCGAACCAGGACGGGTAGATTCTCCGCCAATATCAATGATCTGCGCCCCCTCTTCTACCATCTTCAATGCTTGCTGCACAGCCAGTTGCGGAGAAGAAAACTCTCCCCCGTCGGAAAATGAATCCGGCGTAACATTCAAAATTCCCATAATAACTGGTGCATTCAGATCGAGTTTTCTCTCATCCCGGAGGTGGAGCACAAAATTTTCTCGATCGAAATTTTCCAGAACGCCCTGGAACTCCTGCAAGAAACTCTCCCCAATTTCCACTCCGCCCCAGAATTGTTCCATCTGGCGGCGATTACAAAAAGAAAGTATCACCGAATCTTCTTCTTTTCCCTTGCCCTGCCACACAGGAAGAGACAATTGGGTAGCTCTGCGGAAAACGATTTCTCGCAATTCTTCTGTAAGCATGCGAATTTTAAATGTGTATGCGGGATTTACCTGTCGTCGTAGATCAGAAGGAGCTTTTATTCCCATCACTTCAAATTCGTGCAGGAAATCCTGAAAAAGCGGGCTCCGAATCCAGCGGATCTTCATTTTTCTTTCTGGTTCGATTTCTTTTTTTCTTCTAATATCTTCAAACATTCCCGAATTCCTTTCATGGCCTGATACGCATAAAAATCGTCATCACCTGTTTTATGGATCACGCGATAGCGAAACTCTTTTAAGGCTGCTTCGCAATTCCCCTCTTGTTTGTAAATGGAACCCAGATACAGATGAGAATCCAGATAATCACTGGCTTCGATGGATTTAAGAAAATAGGTGCGCGCCTTGTCCAGCTTTTCCCATTCGTAATACAGCACACCGATGTTGTAAAGAATTAACCCATCGTTGGGTTGTAGAGAATCGGCTTTCAGGAAACATTTCAAAGCACCGGGACGATCTCCCTGTTTGGCAATGAGTTGCCCCAGCATTAACCAGACAGAGGGAGAGTACGGATTCATATTCAGATAGCGTTGAACAAAATCTTTGGCAAAATGAGGGGGTGGAGTATAAGCAGGATCTCCTCGAACAATCAGCTCGCTCCATTTTAATAACACACTTTCTTCCAGAGGGCAATAGGTGAGGATTTGCTGGTAAATCTCTCGCCGATTTTTAAATCCGAACTGCTGGTAGCGGGAAGGGTGCAGAAAGGTAAAATTAAGTAAAACATCAATATCAAACGGATTCTCCACAAAAGCTTGCTTCAAAAAAATTTCTGCGGAATTAAAATCCTCTTCCCAGATGTAACTCTCGGCCACCATGACTTTACTCAAAAGGTCATCGGGATCACTTTTCAGGATATCCAACAGGTCGCTACGAGCCTCGCGTAATTTCTTTTGCCATATGGGAACTTTAGTACTGTATGGATTTTTAGGAGGATGGTGTAAACGCTTTTTACCTGCCAAACGGATGGTATTGTAATCGTACCATTTTCGGTATTCGGGATCCGGAGCTTTTTTTCTAATAATCTTTTTAAGAACTTCCTGAGACTGTTCGTATCGGCGCTGAAAGAAAAGTCGACGGGCTATGGTAAATGCCCGATCGGATTGGCGGAAAGGTTGCAAATACTCCTTCTCCTGAAAAGGAATGCGATTGCCAAAATTTTCTTTAATCCATTTCAGGAATTTGTCGGGACGATCCAATGAAAAATCGCCTTCTGCCTGTTGAACCACATGTTTTCCCGGATATTGAATTAATTGCAGCTTCACGTGAAATGCGTTCTCCTTCCACAGAGCCGATCCATCCAGAACCGTGTGCATGGGTAAATAGCGATAAATTCGATCGCAAAAGGCAGGATGCAGAACGGAATCTGCGGGGTTGATGCGATACAACCAATAATAAGGGAAAAGGTACTCATTCCCGCTTCGAAAAAATTTCACATTGTCGGTTATTAAATCCGTTAAATATTCTCCCAGCCAATTTCCCCGGGTATCGGATTGGAGAATTGCCACATGGTAGCGCTTGTAATATTGATGGTGAGGATTGTGGAACCAGAGGATAATGTACAGTACCGTGTACACCAGAAAGGCAATAATGCTCCAGCGAATCAGGTGCTTTCTGGTAAAAAGTTCATTAACTCGATACATGAAAAAAATAATCAGGAACGTAACAATGAGGAGGAGAAAATAGAGTGGTAGGCCACCAGGTACATTCCCGGAAAGATATTCAATGACATTACCCATCATGCCCAGTCTCTATCTTTTGTTCGATACTTTAAACTTCCCGTCAACCGTTTTCGCTACCCTGCGGCCTGTTATATCATCCTTGACCCTTCTTGCCCGAGGCAAGTGAATCATTCTATGATAGAAAAAATAATACTCGAAATCGCCAATAAAACCCGGTGAAATTTTATGATTCCGGAAACCAACTCCCCAATTATCGGGAGTGCCCCCTAAAAAATTAGGTTGTTTTTCCGGATAACGCCTGAAACCTGTGCTTCAGAAAAAATTAAAATTGAAATCGTAGAATAGCAATGGGTGTTACAATACATCGGCGGAGATGTTCCCGCGCATCGCCCGGGTTTCGGTGCGTACACCATCTTTGCGACTGCCCCGCATACTCACGCAAAGTTGCCGGGCTTCCACTACTACCAGAACGCCTTCGGGTTGTAACTGTTCCATAATGGCGTCGGCAATCTGGTTGGTCATGCGTTCCTGGAGTTGTAACCGACGGGCGTAGGTTTCTACCAGGTGGGCAAATGCCGAAAATCCCGCGATCCGATTTTGTGCCGGTCGATACGCAATGTGCACTTCCCCAAAGAAAGGTAACAAATGGTGCTCGCACATGGAATAGAAGGAAATTCCGCGTATAATAATGGTATTGTGGGCAACAGCTTCGGAAATATCGGCTTCAATTTGTGGCTTCCGGGAATAGCCCGCCAGAATCTCTTCCAGCATGGTAGCTACCCGTTCGGGAGTTTTTTGCAGGCCCGGACGCTTCACATCTTCCCCGATTCCCTCCAGAACCAACCGAACACCCTGAATGATTTTCTCGCGATCCATTATCCTTTACCGAAATATTTCGCTTGTTTTCCTCCCCACTGCCCACTTTACGAACAAAAAGCCGGGCACAACGTCCCGGCTTTTAAGAGAAACATCTATTAATTTGATTCTGGATTGGAAACGTTGGCATCTGTTCCCGAGAGGGGAGAATGCCCCTGTTGTTCCGTTTCCACTTCATCCTCAACCACGTGAACTTCTTCTCCCGATTCGGCTTTTTCCTTCTTCTCTTTGCCCCCGTTTTTCTTTTTATCAGGGAGTTCCTTCCCCGCCAGTACCAGATCGATTTCCTCCCCATCCAGAATTTCGTATTCCAGTAAAGCGTTTGCCAGCCGGTGCAACTTATCGATATTCTCCGAAAGAAGTTTCTCTACCCGCTTTTCCGCTTTTTCGATAATGCGGCGAACTTCGGCATCAATCTCTTGCGCTGTTTTCTCACTAAAGTCGCGGTGGGTGGCAATTTCCCGGCCCAGGAAGATTTCTTCTTCTTTCTTACCAAAAGTCACCGGTCCCAGTCTATCGCTCATACCCCACTCGCACACCATTTTGCGGGCAATCTGGGTGGCACGTTCAATATCATTCCCGGCACCGGTGGTTAATTGTTTCATTACCAGTTTCTCTGCTCCCCGCCCCCCTAACAGATGGCACAACATATTTTCCAGATATTCTTTGGAATAAT
>JALWDQ010000927.1:0-2175 GCA_027039625.1 Calditrichia bacterium
TGCTCCGGCAGAGTGCTCGACACCCTGATCCACCGGAAGAATGGAAAGATAGCCGGTACCTGCCAGCCGTCCGGTGTTGAACATCAGTTGTAAATTCCGCAGAACAGCCGGATTCCGATCGGAATCCCGGTGCACCCGATCTACAAAATCCGGGCCTGGTAAATGCAACTGCTCTTTGGGAATGGTTTTACTCTGGTGATTCAGCAGATAATCTGCTTCGTCACCCAGCAATTCTACAATACGATCAATCATAGTAAATTCCTCTATTTTTGGTTGTACGGTTTTTAGATGATGAATGCACTTTCGTTTTCAGAATTTCGAAAAATTGTTTGCAGGTCAAGATTTCTGTTTTCTGATATTTCCACCATTTCTTTAGTAGTCTCTGATTCTTCAATTAGAACGTTGCGAAGATGCTAATTCCTGCAGTGATGAAACAGATGATGTTGAATTCCTTGAGCCGTGCATGGAAATATAATATGAGTCCGCTAACGGAACAATGAGGAAATGAGAAGGGGGTTAAATTCAGGAGTTGCGTACGGAAGTTTTGAGCTTTCGGTGATGGAGAACGTTTCTGTACCGTTCCGCTTCGGTTAAGGCGATTCCGGCAAAAATCACAAACATTCCCAGAATGGTGCGCATTGCTACGACTTCTCCATAAACCCAGTAGTCCACTACCAGCGCGACTAATGGAGTGATGTAAATAATGAGGGAGAGGGTAATGGCGCTCAAATGTTGAAGCAACCAGTAGTAAATGGTGAAAGCCAGCGCCGAGCCCACCAGTCCCAGATAAAGCAGGGCAAATCCCACCCGGCTGTTCATCTGAACCGCACCAGGCGATTCCAGCAACAGTCCAAACAATCCCAGGAAAATGATTCCCTGAAGCATCTGATGGAAGCTTAATGTAATGGGATGCAGATGATTGAGATATTTCTGGATGATGATGACGGACATGGCGCCACCGGCAGCACCGGCGATAATAGCCAGTGTCGCCAGAATCACCAGCTGGCTGAAATGCGTGGCAATTAGCTGGTCGTAAAAAACCACCACGATGCCCAGAAATCCCAGAATAAGCCCGGTAAATTTGTGCCAGCGGAATCGTTCGTGACGGAAGAGAAAGTTTGACCAAATGCCAGTGAACAGGGGAAAGGTAGCAAAGAAAATGGCCGTAACACCCGCCGAGAGATACTGTTCGCCCCAATAGACCAATCCATAATCCAGCGTGTACATTAAAAATGCGCTAATGATAATGGCGGGGAAGTCTCGACGTTCGACCTTCAGGGAAATGCTTTGCCAGCGTGTGTATAGAAAAAGCACCAGAATAGCGACAATGAATCGAGCGCTGGCACCCAGAAAAGGGGGAAATCCCTCCAGAGTGACCTTAATGGCCACCCAGGTGGTTCCCCAGACAAAACACAGAAATACAAACGCTACAAGCTGAAGCATGGTCTCCTTCCCGGATTAATCGCGTCGGTTTTTATTGATCAGTTGTTGCAGGTGAGGTAAATCGGGATAGCGGGGATTTACCCGTAGTAACCGCTCCACGTACATCCGGGCATTCTCGATTTGCCCCAACTGGAAATAGGAAGCAGCCAGGTAAAACAAGGATTCTTCATCAGAAGCGTATAAATCCAGTGCCGTGCGAAAGTAAGGAATAGCTTTTTCGGGATATCCCTGTTGCAAATACACCATTCCCAGCGTACGAAAAGCGAACAAATCCCGGGAGAGGCGGGTGAGGGTTTGCAGGTGGGGAATGGCTTCCCGGTAGCGCTGGTGCTCGATGAGCAACCGCACCAGATGCTGATAGGGTGAGGGATTGAAGGGAGTAAACACAATCAACGCTTTGAATTCTGCTGCGGCTTTCTGCCACTGTCCGCTTTTCAGATAGTGTTCTGCCAGCAGCACATGGGCTTTTTCCCAGGTAATTTTTTTCTGCCAGTAATCCAGGGCCAGTTTGTGAACCATGTCCCCGGGAGTGAGACTCAGACTGTCCAGGGTACCCACGCTGCCCTTCCGAAAAGGCCAACCACTGGTCAGCACCCGGATGCGAATCTCCCCGGCAGCATGCTCAAATTCGGTAATTCCCATATCCTGCCATAAGAGCGAATCAGCGGGGAGAGCGTGGGCTTCGCCGGGAATCAGATGAGCGGAAACAATGGCGCGGTAAAAGGTGCGCGC
>JALWDQ010000928.1:0-6683 GCA_027039625.1 Calditrichia bacterium
ACATAAACACCAATAAAAAACACCTGTACCAGGACTCTGCAAATTGGGTATGATTAAAGGGAATCATACTCTATCTTTTCTTGTCAGCTGTTTAGCCGTCAATTAGCCTCCGCAAAGCAGCTGGATTCAGGATCTCGATTTTTCCCCGATGGAGGGTGATGACCCGCTCTTTTTCCAGTTCCTTTAAAATTCGGCTAATCACTTCCCGGGAAGAGCCCAACTCCCGGGCAATCTCCTGGTGGGTAACTCGCACAATGCGCTTGTTCTCCGGTAAATGATTTAAAAGAAATTCCGCTACACGCCCATCCATGCGACGAAAACTGATATCGTCCAGTTTTTCCAGAATAGAGAGCAACCGCTTGCTCAATAGCTCAAAGACGTATCTTTTCCAGAAAGCAAACCGCTCTAACCAATCTTTAAAAATTTGGGATGGAATCAGAAAAATCTCACCTTCTTTTTCTACCTTAGCCACCGCAGGAAACTCTTTATTGGTCAGCGCACAGGAGACCGTTAAAATACAACTCTCACCGGGACCAATTCGATAGAGCGTTACTTCGCGCCCACTGGAGCCGATTTTAAACACCCGAATTATCCCCCTCTCCACCAGGGGAATATATCCACAGCTTCCACCTTCCACTGAAAGGATTTCTCCCTTCTCCACCTTTTTACGCAGGGCATATTTCTCGAACTCCCCCTGCACCTCTGGCGCTGCCTGCTGGATTTGTGTTAAAAATTCTTCCATATTCGAAAAAATAAGAAATCAACGTTCCGCATTCTTTTAATCAACTTAATAATTAGCCCCGATAAAACCAACAATCTTTCCTTTTCCATGTAAAACTGGTTCCTCAAAATTCTTCACCGGTTACCACTTTTGTTATTTATTACGAAAAAACCCCGGGAATCCCTAAGCTTCTTCCCGGGGTGTATGGTTTTCGTAAAAGGTATGCCCGAAATTACTTCACCAGCCTCATCTGCCGCATCTGATGGTATTTCTCGGTACGAACCTCGTAAAAATAAACGCCGGAGGAGAGTTCCACACCAGTACTACTCATCCCATTCCAGATAATGGAATACGTTCCGGCAGGCTTCCCCCTTTCTCGCCTTCCCCAAACCCGATTTCCTAACAAATCGTACACGTTGATTTCCACAAAATCTGCCGGTTCCGGCAATTGATAGGTAATGGCAGTTGTTCCGTTAAAGGGATTGGGGTAATTTTGAAACAATTGGAAAGATTGTAGGGAGTTCCGGGTCACACTAATCTGGTTGGGTGTTTTATGCAGGGTGACAGAATCGAATACGTATCCCGTGGAATCGATGGCTTCCATGTAAAGGGTATTTCCATTCACCACTACTTTGCAAAAATGATACACGCTTAGCGAATACGCCGTCCAGCTGTGGCTACCCACAGGGTATAATGGCGCACCGGCTCCACCGGTTACCACATAAACCACATTATTTATGGGAACCGTGCGTTCGTAATCGTGATCGTGTCCGGTGAAGACCAGATCCACATGGTATTGCTCAAACACGGGAACCCAATACTGCCGTACCCAATAATCACTTCCATGGTGGCCCGAACTATATGGGGGCCGGTGAAAGGTCACAATTTTCCAGTAAATATTGGGATTGTTTTCTGCCTGTTGTAAATCGTTCACCATCCAGTTGTACTGGGCATTTCCTGCACCATACACATCCTCGGAATTGAGAACAACAAAATGGGCCGATCCATAGTCGAAAGAATAATAAGATTCCGGATAACTTTTGCCCTCTTCAAATTTGTCGGAATTATGGGTGGGAAAATAGAAAAGCTGGTAATAAATCCAGCTGTTGTTCTCATGATTCCCAATTGCCGAAAGAAAAGGAGATATGTTTAACAAATCCGCCATGGTGTTAAACCAGATATCCCAGTAATATTGCACCATCCCATCATACACCAGGTCACCAGTAAACAGGGTAAAGTCCGGATTTACCCGCTTCACCTGATTTTTAACATGACGTCGGGCCGTGTTGTTGGAACGACTATCCCCCCAGGCGACAAAAGTAAAAGGAAGAGCGGGATCCACCGGTGCCGTTTTAAAAGTAAAATCCGGACTCTGATACACCCCTTCGGTCCTCACCCGATAATGGTACACGGTATTGGGTTGCAAATTAACCAATTCTATACTATGGTAATGGGTGTTCTGCGAGTCGGTAATTAAATTCCCATAAGTGGAATCCAATCCGTATTCCACGATGCTGTTCCCCTGTGCTACCGTCTCCCAGCTAATGGTCATGGTGGTGGAAGGGTCGTGCTGAAAAGAAAGGTACGGTGGTCGATCCCGGGGTGTGTAGGATTCTGGTTGAAGCAATCCCTCCGGAGAAATTTGCTCTCTTACCTCCACTCCCGGAGCCAATCTCAGGCTTCTCACGGGACTTACTTGCTCTCCCCTCTCACTCTGAATAGTGAAAAAATACCAGACCGTTCCGCTGTCCGGAACCCGCAATCGATGCTGCCACCATCCATCTTTTTCCGGGTCCAAAATGATATTGTTGTAAAAATGTGCATCCTGATTGACAGCATCAGAACCACTCCAGTACAACGTTACCGTTACCTGATGTACCGGTGTCTTTCCCTTTATCTGCACCAATATGGGAAGCTCCAGGGCATAGGAAGGACCAATAATCAATAATAAATAAAACAATAATCCCCCCAGCAAATAAGTAACCCTTTTTCTCATGTTTCACCTCATATTTTTAACTATTTTCCAGACAAACATACAGCCAATGATTATGATTTGACCCACCGGGAAAAAAATAAGTTTCCGGACATCAATTTAATTTAACTATTAATCGTTGTAAACTTGAAAATTGAAAACAATTTTTTACCACACCATTGCGTGCGTAAATCGATGGAAGTAAAACCATCTGACATCCTGATGTATCATTCTCTTTCCTCCGGATAAAATGATTTTGCCCTTATTCCGGTAAAATTTTCAGCATCTTTAAGGATATGGCTTTTTACGAACGACTCACTCAAGTTATCCTGAATTGAAAGTGAGTAATATCGCTTACATCCCGACACGGTCTTTTTACGCATCGATTTAACCAATTAAAAAATCAACTAATTGAGTCATCAGACAATTTTTTAATTTTTTACTTGACTTTTTCAGAAAGATGCGTAAATTATAAGCGCTTGTTAGATTTTTAACATATTAAGCATAGTTATTTGATTTAATAGTTATACTTGGTTATTCATTGTGAAAATAATAATTATATGAAATCAAATTTGCTTTTTATGAACTATTTTGCACGAAATGATGCTATGCTTCCTCCTGAATCGGCTAGGCTAAAAGCAGAGACCACCGCTTACAGATGGCAGAGGCTCACTTTAACTTCTTCTGAAGTTCTTCATCCATCCAGAAACTTTCGGTTTGCTCACAGAGCTGCCTGTGAGTCATCTGAATCTCAACTCCCCCATTCTCTCTTCACACTTCTTAAGGAATCCGGAACCGAATTTCCTCCTGTGCCCAAAGAACATGCACCCAACGAACGGAATTCAACGGCTTCTCTCAGCGATTTCAGAAAATCGATGTCCCGGTGACTTTGCTCTGCAACGTTGCCGGGTTTTAGATAAACAGACATTGCTTTCCCGATTCACATTGGTTTCCCGCCGGGGAAACCAGACTTCTCGTGCTCACCTTCTCGCTTCCTGTAAGTGAGGAGGCGGAGCCGTGCCCGAACCAGAAGAAACTCCCCCTCACCAATCATTCCAATCAATAACCTGAGGGAATCATGTATTCGGTTACCCAGGAACAGTTTATTTCCGGACTCCAGCAATGGAACCGGGAATACGCCTTCTTAGCACCAGTGCAGCAAGAGCTGTTTTCCGGTTATCGGTATTTTGCTCCCGGCACCTGGCAACCAGAACACTTTGTCTTTCCGGTAATCCGGGATGCCTTTTCCCTGAAACAGAGTTTTTTCTCACCCCGGCAAAAGGTAGCGGAATATCCTGCCTCACCTCGCGCGATTGCCCCTCCTCCCCCACTGGTTCTCCTTTTCCCCAAAGCCTGCGACCTCCAGGCACTCAAAATTATGGACAAAGTTTTTGCGGAAGGAGATTATCCTGATCCCTATTACCTGCAAGCACGGGAAAATGTGATTCTGATTGCCTCGGATTGCACCCAGGCCGGTCCCTATTGTTTTTGCACGCTGATGAACTCCCAACCATTCCCCAGGGAGAATTTTGATTTGAACGTGACACCGGTAGGTCAATCCTATCTTGTTGAAATTGGTTCTGCAAAGGGTGAGGAGTTACTGCAAAAATTTTTCCCCGATGTTAAACCGGCGAGGGAATCTCAGATAGCCCAGCGGGAAAAACAGCGGGAAGAACTCGCTCAACAGATAAAAGAAAACAATCGCCAATTCCAGTACTACCAATCTCATCAAGAAGCAATTGAACGGCACCTGGATTCGGATATCTGGGAATATCTCTCCCGTACCTGTGTGGAGTGCGGCATTTGCACCCAGATTTGCCCCACCTGTCACTGCTTTCTGCTGTACGACCAACCTGCGGGGAAAAAGTACGAGCGCATCAAAGTGTGGGATTCCTGTTTCTTTGCGGGATATGCTCGCATGGCCGGCGGACTCACTCCTCGCCTGCGCCTGGCGGACCGCTTCAAAAACCGCTTTTACCACAAATTCGATTCCTTTGTAACCAATTTCGGGATGGAAGCCTGTACCGGGTGCGGGCGCTGTGTGGAAGGATGCATGGGCAACATCGATTTACGAGAAGTGCTTCTGCAGCTGGAAAAAACGGTAGTGCTCAAAGGGAAAAAAGAGCTGGAGCTTTAACCACTGCCTCCCCCTAATCGCCAGCTAATATCCAAAGATAGAGACACAAAACCGGAAGATTTTCCAGAACACGACTGAATTTTTGATTTGCTTCTGAGAACCAATCTGCGGGAAAAAATCATGGAAAACATTTACCTTCCGCGGGAAGCGAAGGTTGTGGATGTGATTCCCGAAACCCCAACAATTAAAACGCTGGTTCTGGATCCCGGCGAACCCATTCCTTTCCGTGCAGGGCAATTTATGCAATTAACGGTGTATGGGGTGGGAGAAGCGCCGTTTACCCCTTCTTCTTCTCCGTACGAACTGGAGCGGATGGAAATCACCATTTTAAAAGCCGGGCGCGTTACCGAAGCGGTACATCGGCTGCAACCGGGAGATGTGGTGGGGTTACGAGGTCCATTCGGGAAAGGTTATCCCTTGCAGAAGTTTTACGGAAAAGATCTGGTCATTGTGGGCGGGGGTGTGGGATTAGCTCCCCTGCGTGCCCTTTTGTTTGCTCTGTTTCACGAACCCGAGAAATTCGGAAAAATCCTCATCAAATACGGTGCACGGAATCCCGGTGAATTAAGCTTCAAACGATTTTACACCCAGTGGCAGCAACTCCCCAACGTGGAACTGGAAATCACCGTAGATCAGCCCGATGAGCTATGGAAAGGTCGGGTGGGGCTGGTTACTGAATTACTGAACGATTTGCCCATTCAGCTGGACAATGCCTATGCCGTAAGCTGCGGACCCGAGATCATGCTCAAATTCGTTACTATCAAATTGCTGAGCGTGGGATTTAAACCGGAACAGATTTACCTTTCCATGAATCGCAACATGAGTTGCGGAATGGGAATCTGCGGCCGTTGTAACATCGGTCCCTATTATTTGTGCAAAGACGGCCCGGACATGAACTATGCCGACATCATGCATTATCCCGATGTGTTCGGATAACCACGGTTTATTTTTTCCCCACTTTACTAAAACTTCAGGGAATCATCAATTTTACAGGATAGAGAATGAGTGAGACGACAGTAGAGGATTTCCTGTTTCAGAAAATCGATTATCTGGTCACCTGCCCTTTTTGTGCCGTGGGCTGCCGCTTCAAATTTCTGAAAGGAAGAGACGAGGTGGTATTCTCGGCACGAACTCTTCACGAAATTGATTACGATTACGGAAATCTGCTCAGCGGAGGTGCTCTGTGTCCCCGGGGACATTTTGCCTATGAATTACTCTCCCATCCCAAACGCCTGGGAGAATCATTCTACCGCACAAACGGGAAATGGCAACAGGAAATCCCGGAACTCATTTTTCAGCACCTGGCTCAGGAGATGGCTCGTTCTTCCCACCCCTACCCGCTGGCGATGATGCTGGATCCCCTGCTTTCCATTCACGATTTGCGGAGCATGCTGGATCTGGCGCGGAATTTAAACCTTACTGCCGTCGATGTGGTGGCCCCACGGGATCGCCATCTCTTCCGTGCCCTGCTCGATTTACCGGAGCAGGCGCAGCGCCTCACCGATCCCCGAAAAATTAGCCAGACCTCTGTCATATTCTGCCTGGGGGATGTTTTCTCCAAACAGCCGGTTTTAAGCAAACATATTCTGAAAGCGAAATATGCCCTGCGCACGCACCGACTGCTTCACATCAATCCTTTGCCCACGCGCACCAGCTGGTTTGCCAACATTTTCGTGCAAAATCTTCCCCATACCGAGCCGCTAATTCTGGCCCAAATTTTCCTGAATCTCCTGCAAGAAGTGGCTGCCGAACAGGTAACGGAGACCCACCAGGCAGTGGCAGAGATTTTACAGAGCACCTTATCCCACGATATTCCCCGCTTTCTCGGCAGCCGGGAACTCACTTCCCTTTCC
>JALWDQ010000929.1:0-2171 GCA_027039625.1 Calditrichia bacterium
TCTCCGCTCCCCGTACAATCTGTTGAAATTCCTTGTCCAGAAATTTGTACTCACAGGTAAAATCAATCTTCGCGGCAACCCGGGGAAAGAAAAATTCCATGAATTCCCGAAATAAATGGGTGAGAACTTCCTTCCACGCTCCATCTTCTGACATAGGCTCCCCCATCCGTTTTTCACTCCACAACATTTCTTGTTTAATAGAATTTAATAAAAACGCAAAAATTTTTCAATGGTGAGGGGGGAGTTTTTTCACAAAAACGGATTTTTTCGGGATGAGAATCAAATTCAATGAAAAAATGAAAAATACTGTGCTTTAAAAACGAAATGTTTTAGAGCCAATCAATCAGGAGCGGGAAGAAAACAGTTTTTCTCGAAGCTGGTGCAGTTCGGAGGTGGAAATTAAACCCGTGTGAAACACCAGTGCAATGTACACCAGCAAGATTAAGGAGGAGAGCAGGATTTCTTTCCATCCCGGCACAGGAATTAAAAAGAGAAGCAAAGGTGCTGTGATGAGAACATATCGAAGATAGGTGATACCCTGCAATCGATAGGCAAAATTACGGAAAAAGTAAAAGGCCGAACCCAGTGCCAGAGTGAGTTCACCACCCACTACCCCCAGACTGGCACCAACAGAGCCGTACGACGGGATAAGCACAGCATTGAGACCAATTTTCACCAGCGCAGCAGCGGTAATAATTCCTGCCACCCATTTTTCCCGATGAGCGGCATTAAGTCCCACGGTAAACGTGACGGAAACAAAGTAAAACAGCAGCGAAAAGGTGAGAATCTGCAGGGGTACAATGGAAGCGAGATATTTCTCTCCGAAAAGCACCCGCACCACCACATCAGCATACCTGTAAAAAAGGAAGGTAAGCGGAAAAGTAATTAACACCACGTACTTTTCCATTTGCAGCACCAGCCGAATAAATTCATTCTGTTTGTGGCGGAAGAGATAGGAAAGCGTGGGAAAAAGTACCTGTCCCAGAAATAACGGAAACATTAAAAAAGCATGGATTAAGCGGTTAGCAGCATTGAACACCCCCACTTCCTGAAAGGAAGCCATTTTAGAAAGCATAACCGTATCCACTTCATAAAAAAAATTGGTCATAATCCCGATGAGGGCAAAGGGGATAGCCCGGCGGATCAGCAATATCTGATAGGATAGTGGCTCCACATCCCGCCAGTGGAACCGGAAGTACCGCCAGGCCGCCAGGAAGAAACCCAGAAACAGAACAATCTGGTACAGTGCCACGCTGCCCAGAATGAGAACAATGGAGCTTTTAAGAAGCACATGGATGACAACAATGAGAAATATGCCGATTGTTTGCAAAAGCGTGTAGAGCGCCTGCCAGCGAAAATTTTCCCGGGCTTTGAATAAAATAATCACCACCTCGGCAAAGGTAATGGCAATGTAAGAAACCGTGGAAATCCAGATAAGCAAACGTGCCAGGGGGGGGTAGTGCAGCAGCAGCGTCAGTCCCACCACCACAATTAGAAAAATGAGGGAAAGAAAAATCTTCAGGAAAATGGTGTTTCCAAACTGTTTCTCAATATTTTCCCGGGTTGGTTCGTGGGCAATTTCGCGCAGGATAAGACTATTTACTCCCAGATCGGCCAGGATGTAAATCATTCCCGGCAGGGAACGCGCCAGGCTCCACATTCCATAATTTTCGCTCCCCAAATATCGAATCAGTATCACACCCTGCACAAACAGGATGCCACTGGAGAGAATGTTTACACCGTACAAATAGGAAATGTTACGGAAAAATTTACGGAGGTCAAAACTCAAGGTTCTATCTCAGATTAAATTTCAAATTCCAAATCCCAAATCCCAAAATTCAAAAAAACCGCAGCGCCCGCAGCGAACACTCCGCAGGATTCTGCAAAAACGAAAAGTCAGATGAGAAATTCCAAATCCCAATTAACAAAAAACAAATTCCAAATCTCAAATAACAAGCATCAAATTCCAAATGATTTAACAGATTCTTCGCTAACCTAATTTTATCATCATTTTTTATTCGTGTTTATTCGTGTGATTCGTGGTTAAAAATAAATGCTTTTCATTCGTGGTTAAATTTATGACGATGCCTTCTGGAGGTTCGGATTACCATTGTATGTTATTTGCATTCTGTGGTCTCTGTGGTTTCTGTGGTTTCTGTGGTTTTATTTTG
>JALWDQ010000930.1:0-2170 GCA_027039625.1 Calditrichia bacterium
ATATTCCCGTTTTGTCGCAGGCAAAATAAAGCTCTCCCGTACGGGGATCGAAACTGGGATACCGCTCGTCGTAGCGGGCATGGAGGATGAATTCCATCTTGCCACCACTGGCGGAAATGCGGGCAATATCCCGGGCAAATTTAATGGACGTATCGAATACCAGGTAGGAATCGTCCGGTGCCCAGCGAGGATGATAAATCTGCCGACCATCGGTAAAATGGGTAAGCTGATGGATGGCCTTCCCCCAGTAGCGCACCTTGCGGTAGTACTGTTTCCAGTGCTTTTTCCGCTCGGCGGGAATTCGGTCGACCAGCCGATGAGCGTTCAGATCGTAATAGGCGGTGTGCCAGTACTGTTTTTGTTTCAACAGCTCCAGTTCTTCCAGTGTGAGCACAAACAGATTGGTTAGCCCATCGCTGTGCACTACAAAGGCAATGCGGGTGCCGTCGTGCGACCAGTCGGGATTGGTGGCTCGCAGGGCTTTAGTAAGCTGAAACTCCCGCCCGCGTTTGGTATCGAAAATAAAAATATCGTTATAACTGCTTCCGTTGGGTTGCAATTTGGTGTGGCGGGCATACACCAGGTAGCGTCCATCCGGCGACCAGCTTATGGAAGAAGACACCGGCCCGGCAAGGGAACGTTTCTTCCCGGTTTTCAAATCGGCTACCACCAGAACGTTCATGGAGAGGTAATCGCCCTGCGCTTTCAGGTAAGCCAGCTTTTGGCCATCCGGCGAAAACACGGGATGAATATTGCCGATTCCTTCCTCCACAAAAGGCTCCCCGATTTTCAGATGCTGACGCACTGTCTTCAGTCGGGTGGAATAGGTTTCTTCCAGATAGGTTTTCCAATCCCGAAAAATCTGTTCGGCATCCCGTCCGGTGACCTTACGAATGACCTGCTTAAAATTCAGATTTTTCCAGGAAGCGGCTGTTGCTGCCAGGTCGCGCACCACACTGTCTCCAAACGTACGCGCCAGATACCGCACAAAGGCAAATCCCTGGTTGTAGGAAGATTCGTTACCGATGCTGTTTTTCCCGAAGACGCTCATTTGATTCAGATCCAGGAGATTGTGCGTCACTACCCGGTCGCGCAAAATCATCTCCCGGTGGGAATCCCGGTAATCGAACCGTTTGTCCGGAGACTGAAACTGGGCGGTTCCTTCGGCAAACCACACGGGAATGTTGATTCCGGAAATGGGATAGGAGACCAGCACATTGGGAAAACCCCGCACCACATCTTTGCGGCGCTCCTTTTCGTAAGCAAACACCTGGAACCATCCGGCGGGGACGTGTATCCCAAACTTCAGCGCCTTCTGCAGGGACACAATGTGAGTAAACTCGTGCGTCACCACATCCCGTAACCAGTTGTGCGTCCCCCGGAGAATATAATCCAGATTCTCGGCCCAGATTTCCACTTTGTTGTCGTAGAAATAGGCGCCGCCGTTCGAGTAATCATCCGTATCCCGGATGATAAACTGGGTCTTTGCCGGTGGCTCGTATTGGTACAACCCGGTAATGTGGGGATAAATCTCCTCGGCAATTTTCGCCACCAGATTGGCGGTGCGCTCGGTGCCCTGATGGTAATTCACCACAAAATGCTCGGTTTCCAGGGACTTCCACACCAATTCCGGGTGATTAAACGCTTCCGGCTGTGCCCAAAGCCTTCCGGCAAATCCCATCCACACCAGAAGGGAAAAATACAAGAATTTATGAAAAAGTGAAATCCGCTTCCTGCCTATGTTTATCTGCAAATCTAAAACCATCCGAGTTTCTTACAACATTAGTCAAATAACAAATTTCAAATGACAAATAACAAATCCCAAATAACAAATAACAAATTCCAAATAACAAATTTCAAATGACAAACTCCAAACTCCAAATTCCAAATTTTATGAAAACCGCAGCGAACGCTCCACAGGATTCTGCGAAAGCGAAATAATAAATTCCAAACGACAAAAAAATTTTAAATCTCAAATATCAAAATACAAATTCCAAAATACAAACTTCAAAAATTAAACTCCAAATATCAAATTCCAAAATACAAATGAGAAATTGAAAACAACAAATTCAAATGTTCAAATTTCAAAAAACAAATTACAAATCCCAAATAACACACTACAAAAAACGAAAATCAAACCTCAAATAACAAACTTCCAAACAGCAAAAAA
>JALWDQ010000931.1:0-2168 GCA_027039625.1 Calditrichia bacterium
ATCCAGCTCTTTCCGCTCCCGAATTTTCTGGATGAGGGGATTCTCCCGGGGCCGCAGGCTTGCCAGCAGGGTGAGTTTGGCTTCGATTCCCAGGTAGGTAATGAGATTCTCGGCTGTGACCCGGGAAATCCGCTTCAGCACCAGGGTGGGGAAGGCAACATGCAGAAACAGAGCAGCAATCAGGAAAAGGTCCGGATCGGCGAGGGGATGGTTTTCCGCATAGCGCACGGCGAAGCGCATGATGTTACTGGGACGGAAGCTCTCGCGCATTTTCCCGGCCAGAAACTGGGCAAACGGCCCCGGTTTCTGGTTGCCGCCGGGAATAAATTGCTGCGCCAGCGCTTCCGCCTGCTGAAAATCAATTTCCCGACTGACATCCCGCACCCCCAGCTCCGAGAACAGGTCGATAAGCCCTTTGATGTATTCCCTTCCCAGCCGGAACTGTTCGTTATCACCCAGCAGCGCCACCACCGCCGTAAGCACCTCGTTAGGGGTCGCCCCATTGGCCCGCGCCTGCTGAACAATCTGGTAAAAGGAATCGTCCACGGCACTTAAATAATTCAGGGCAATGTTAATCAACGGAAGCAGCTCGGGCTCCGGGTGCATTTTGGTGAGGGCAAACACCATGTTGCTCTCCAGCGGATATTCGGTGAGTTCCACCACCGGCTTCCCGTTCAGCTCCGCCACGTAGGTTTTGGGCTCGATGCGGGATGCGCCCGAAGCGTTGCGCATGTTCTGGCGCATAAAGGAAGCGCCCAGTTGCTTATTCACCCGGGCAATTTCTTCGTTGTAAGGAGGAATGGCTTCCACCACCGGGATGCGCAGTTTCAGTGGCAGGTTCAAGCCAAAATCGTTACCAAACCAGGGCTTTAGCATCAGGCTGCCCCGTGGTTCGAAGTCCGGCTCCAGACCCAGTTCCTTAAAAATAGCTTTCATTGCCTGGGGAATATGCTGAATGGAGGCGACCCGCACGCCGCGCTCGCTTACCCGCTCGGGATGGTCGGGATCGAAAACCGGCACTCCGAAATATTCATCGAACCAGCCTTCTTTGGAGATGGCGTCGTCGCCTTCCCCCGCCAGCGCCCCGGCATGGCCGCACGCCCGCGTTAAATTGGACTTCCAGCGACCGGTAACGCAGGCCACGATGGGCTTGTTGAATTGCAACTTCCCGGACTGAATCCAATCCAGCGCCTGCTTTTCGTAATACCCTCCCGGTTCTACATACAGTACCACCGCCCGGGTGCGGGGATCGTTTTGAGCCGCGTACAGGAACTCCGCCACAGCAAACTGAATGATGATATCTTTACCTGAACTGATAATGGTAGTGGTGCCAAATCCTTCCGTTTTGAGGTATTCGGCAATGGTGGTGCTGAAGTTCCCGGAATTGCTGTGGATGGCTACCGAACCCTTCAGCAGCGTTTCTTCCGGTCGGTCGCCTCCCAGCGCCCCACCAATGCGCACATGATTCCAGGAATCGGCAACTCCCAGACAATTGGCGCCAAACACATCGATGTGATTGCTCTGGCACACCGCCCGAATCAACCGCTGATCCTTCACGCTAACTTTTTCGGTAATAATGATGATTTTCTCCAGCTCCTTGTTGTAATGGCATAATTCGGTGACGGCGTAAAACACCGCCTCGGGTGGCAGGTAAATGACTCCCGTATCGAAGCGGTGGTGTTTCATTACATCGGCCAGGCGGCTGTACACGGGAATATCCCCAATCGGCGTTTCCAGCTTGCCGGTACGCCCGTACTGTACGCCCGCCACCACATTGCCTCCGCTAAAAGCATGGGATATTGGCGTGACTTTGCTACTTTCGCTTCCCAGGATGTTCATCACGCACACCCGGGACTCGGGAGTTGCCACCTGCTCCAGAGAATCGATCCCAACAAAATACGGAAAAGGTTTATTTTGATTCATCGTTCATCCTCGCCCTTATAATTTCACACTGCTCATGCTTTTGGTTTGAATAAACCAGTCGTCCACATCCACGGCGTACTGCACTACCTCCACCATGGAGCTATCGTAGCCAAAAAATTTGTAGGGAATTTCCAGGCTATCCAGCACATCGCGGGCGTACGCCATTCCCTTGATTAAATTCGGCCCGCCCCGGCCCACCACCACGTAAATTTCGGGCTTACCGTGCCGGGTTACGTAATCCCGCA
>JALWDQ010000932.1:0-2167 GCA_027039625.1 Calditrichia bacterium
TTGCAGAGAGGTGTAAAATTCATTAACCGCTTCGCGATACCGTTGCTGTAAAAAATAGGGTTGAGTTTTAATTCGTTCGCCGGTTTCCATATCCACAAAAACGGCATCATCCCGAAAATTAAAATAGCGGTCGTTGGGATCCAGGATGTTGAAGACCAGAATTTCGTGCTTGTAATGCCGGAAATGTTTCAATCCCTGCAGAATGTTTTGGGGCTCTTCAAATAAAAAATCCGTGAGCAGTACAATTAATCCTCGCCGTTTTATTTTTTCGGCCAATTCGTGCAGGGTATCGCTCACCCGCGTCTGGCGCTTCTGCGGCTGAAGTCGCGATAGCTCCTGAAGAATGAAATGCATATACGCCTGTGAGGATTTGGGGGGGAGGAATTTTTCGATGCGATCGGAAAATGTAATCAATCCCACTGCATCTCTCTGTTTTACAAAGAGATAGCTCATGGCAGCGGCAAGGTAGGTGGCGTATTGCAATTTGGTGAGGTGAGCGCTTCCGTAGCCCATGGAACCGGAAATGTCCAGGAGAAGGTACGCCCTCAAATTGGTTTCTTCTTCATACTGCTTGATGTAATAGCGATTGGTTCGTCCGTACACCTTCCAATCGATGTCCCGAATGTTATCCCCGGGATTGTAAGGGCGATGCTCACTAAATTCCACACTAAATCCGTGGTAGGGACTTTTGTGCAGTCCCACTAGAAAGCCTTCCACTATCATTCGGGCAATCAGCTCCAGATTTTTCAGGCTGGCAACCACCTCGGGTAGAACAGTGCTGGTAAAACTGTGGGAATTTTTTCCTTTTGGCATTCCAATTCCGTCCCCTTAAATTCACCCACAAGAAATAATGTTTTTCCGGAAGAAGCAACAATTTATTTTTAATTTCTCTCCCGGATTCATGAACGTGATTTTATCCCGGGAAAAGGAAATCCTTTTTTGAATTTTAAATGGGAAAAATTGGGGGTACCACGTTCCAAAATTTTTTGAAATTTGTATTTCGTTCCGGGAAGCATGTATATTTAGTGCTTTCTGGTTGTGAATTGAATTTGGGAGGTGCTTGAAGAAACGAGAAGCAACGGGTATTTTCCCGAAAGCATGTAACTTTGAAATAGAGCAAAACATCAAAACCAGCGATTTTTAAAAAAGAGGAGATGTCAATGGCGGAAAAGAAGCACTACAAAGTGATTATTATCGGTTCCGGACCAGCCGGTTTGACCGCAGCGATTTACACTGCACGAGCCAATTTAAATCCCCTGGTGGTTGAAGGGACCCAGCCAGGAGGTCAGCTCACCATTACCACCGAAGTGGAAAATTTCCCTGGTTTTCCCGAAGGGATTCAGGGACCTGAGCTTATGGATAAAATGCATGAACAGGCAGAAAAGTTTGGTACGGAATTCTATTACGGAACGGTCACGAAAGCCGATTTAAGCAAGCGGCCTTTTGAACTGGAAGTAGAGGATGTGAATTTTACCTGCGATACGTTGATCATCGCTTCCGGAGCAACGGCTCGTTTGCTGGGATTGGAATCCGAGAAACGCTTAATGGGACACGGAATGTCTGCTTGTGCTACCTGTGATGGGTTCTTCTTCACCGGTAAAGAGGTTGTGGTAATTGGAGGGGGGGATTCCGCCATGGAAGAAGCGACCTTCCTCACAAAATTTGCCTCTAAAGTGACCATCATCCATCGTCGGGACAAACTGCGGGCTTCCAAAATTATGCAGCAGCGGGCATTCGATAATCCGAAGATCGATTTTCTGTGGAATAAAGTGGTCATTGATATTTTGGGAGATGAAGAAACGGGTGTAACCGGCGTGCGGTTGAAAGATACCATCACCGGTGAGGAGAGTGAATTCAAATGCGATGGAGTATTCCTGGCGATTGGGCATATTCCCAATACCCAGATTTTCCAGGGACAACTGGAAATGGATGAAAAGGGCTACATCATTACCAAGCCCAAGAGCATGGCTACCAATGTTCCCGGTGTGTTTGCTGCGGGAGATGTACAGGATCCGGTATATCGCCAGGCAATTTCCGCAGCAGGCAGTGGCTGTATGGCCGCACTGGATGCCCAGCATTTCCTGGAAGAACAGGAGTATGCTGGGAGATAGTCCCGATAGCTAAATTGGGAACCACAGAGAAAAAAGAAAAAACCACAGAAAACACA
>JALWDQ010000933.1:0-6666 GCA_027039625.1 Calditrichia bacterium
TGCGGCGTAAATCGAGCGCCGCTCTCCGGCGGGAAGGGGACCTCGGTGATCCATGGGACGACCCAGGCCGTCCAGAATGCGTCCCAGAAGATGGTTGGACACTTCGATGCTCAATTGCTCTCCGGTCGCCACAATATCGCTGCCGGGAGAAATGCCCCGCATGGTACCCAGCGCCATGGAAAGCACCCGATCGCCTTTGAACCCTACCACCTCCACAGGGTATGCCGTTTCTTCGCCCGGAGGAAACACGTGACACAAATCCCCAATGGCGGAATTGGGACCGCGGGATTCGATGAGCAGGCCTACCACTTCGGTCACCCGACCAAACACCTTCACCGTATCCAGCCCATCCACCCGGGAGATGAGAAAATCAATTTTTTCCGCCAGATTCATGGGAATCCGTCTCCTGATTTTGAATCGTCTTCAGTTGTTTGCGCAATCCCTGGAACAACGTCTGGATCTGAGTTTCGATGCGGGCGTCAATTTTCCCCGCGGGAGTCTCGATGATGCAGCCACCCCGCTGAATGCGTGGATCGGGTTTGAAGGATAATTGCTCGATATTGACCAACCGCTTTTCGATAGCCTGTTGCAACTGTTCCATATCCTGGTAGTCCTCCGGGCTCACGTGGACTTCCAGTTCGCTCTCCGTACCCAGCACTTCCAGCACTTTGTGAATGGTGTGGTGAATGAGTTTGGGCACAAATGGCGGTAATTCCTGCACAATGCGCCGGGCAATTTTCAGCACCAGTTCTATGAGTTTGTCCTCATTTTCCCGGAAGAATATTTCCCGCTCCTTCTGGAAAGCGAGGGCAATGGCGCGTAAATTCTCCACTTTCTCGCGATAATCGGCTTCGGCCTGCTGGTAACCCTGAAGTTTGCCTTCTTCCACACCGCGCCGAAAGGCAAAATCGATCTCCTGTTGAAATTCACTCTGGCTCATTTGCACCAGTTCTTCGGCCACAGCTTCCGGAGCGGTAAAATTCGAATCGAATTCCTCCGTCTTCTCCCGGGATGCCGTTTCGGGCTCCGGATTCGAGGAAACGTTAAGCACCGTGACGTTTCGAATAGGAGCGCGCACTTTAATGATACGTTTAGACGATAAACTCATCTTCCTTCCCCCGTCCTGCCACGTAAATTTCGCCTTCATCTTCTAACTGCTTCACCACTTCGATGATGCGGCGCTGGGCTTCTTCCACTTCTTTCAACCGTACCGGGCCCAGGAATTCCAGATCTTCTTTCAGCAATTGGGCGGCACGCTCGGACATGTTCTTGAAAATCTTCTCCTTGATGGCATCATCTGCTCCCTTCAGGGCCAGTGCCAGATCTTTCTTGTCCACATGCTTCAAAATCTTCTGAATTCCCCGATCGTCAATCAGCACAATATCTTCGAACACAAACATGAGGGATTTGATTTGCGAAGCCAGTTCCGGATCGGTCTCTTCGATGTAGCGCAGAATGCTGCTTTCGGTCGCTTTGTTGGCTTTGTTCAAAATTTCGGCCAGGGCTTTTGTACCGCCGGTTTTGCTCATGTCCTCAGAAATCACCGTTTCCGCCAGGGAATCCACCACCTCTTCGATTTCGCTTAACAGATGCGGTGAGATTTTACCCAAAGTGGCAATGCGGTAAGCCACATCGGCGCGCACTTCTTCGGGCAGTTCCGCCAGCACATCGGCCGTTTGATGCGGTGGAAGGTTGGAGAGAATGAGCGCTACCGTTTGGGGATGTTCTTTGCTTAAGAAATTTACCAGCTGACTGGAGTCCGCTTTCTTCAACGTGCTGAATCCTCGAATCTGAGTTAAATTTTTAATCTTATCAATTAACTCTTTCGCTTCGTTAATACCAAAAGCTTTTTCCAGCACGGTTTGCGCAAATTCCAGTCCACCTTTTGCATAAAATTCCTTCGCGCGAATCATCCTGTAAAATTCCATTGAAACTTCTTTGATGGTTGCAGATCTTACCGCTTCCAGCTCGGCAATTTCGATGCTAATTTTTTCAATTTCCCGTGCGGTAAGGTGTCTGAAAACTTCGGCAGCCACTTCCTCGTTCAGAGAAATCATCAAAATGGCCGCTTTACGTTTTCCCGTTAATTCTTTTATGTCTTCCTTTTGCGCGCTATTTTTAACGGGTACTTCTGCCATGGATTAATACGCTCCTTTCTCCTCATCTTCCATAAGCCATACTTTTAGCAATTTTGCCGTTTCTTCGGGATGATTCTTAATAAATTCATGTAAACTAGTGATGGCACGGTCCGCCTGTGGTTTAACTTTAAAGAATTCATCGGCTTGAATCATTTCGTTGTCTTCTTCTTCACCTTCTTCTCCGGCTTCTTCGCCTTCCCCGGCGCTGGCAGCAGCGAGGCTGGCTGAGGTCTGCCCGGGAGCGGGGAGTTCCGTAAATCCGTAAGTGGCTGCTTCCAGTTCCTTAATTTGTTGAGTAATCTCCTCGTGCCGTTTACGCACCTGGGTAAAGAGCGAGCGCATGATTAGTATGGAAACCACAATGGCCAGGATTAAAAACACCTTTTCTATCACATCGTACCAGTTGTCCCAGAGGGTGGGTTTTTCATTGTCGAAAATTTCATCTTCCATATTGGGCAGGGAGAAGTTGACGTTAACCACGGAGATTTGGTCGTTCCGTTCCGGTTTGTATCCCACCGCTGTTTTCACCAACTCGGTGAGCATCTGAATTTCCTGCGGGGAGCGGGGAACGTATTTAACTGTTTTGTTGCCATCGGCGTCTGTTTCCACCACCCGTTTGTTATTCACCATCACCGCAACGGAAATATGCTCGATATTGCCCACTCCCTGTACGATATGCTCTACCGTGCGATTTAATTCGTAATTGGTTACAGTGCTACTGCGTTTCGACGCCGGTACCGAGTTGGAATCGGTTCTGCTTCCTACCGGTGTACTTTCTTCTTCAATTTCCTCGCTGCGGATGGAAGGATTCTCCGGGTCGTATTGTTCGATATTTTTTTCCACCTGGGTAAAATTCAAATCGGCGGTAACTCGCACTACCGCATTCCCGGGACCCACGGCCTGGTCCAGCATGGTTTGAATCTTCTGGGTAAAATATTTTTCCACTTTCTGTACAAATTCCAGCTGAGTGGTGCTCATGGTCACCATGTCCTCGGGATTCTGGTTATCCGAGAGGATGCGTCCGTAGGTATCAACGATGGTGATGTTTTCCGGGGTTAACCCTTCCACGCTACTGGCAACCAGATGTGCGATGGCCTGGATGGTGATGGGTCTGGGAGTGGCACGATTTTTCAATTTTAAAATCACCGAAGCAGTGGGTTCCTTTTGGTCTTCCTTGAATAGAGCTTCTTTGGGAATCACAATGTGCACCCGGGCGCGTTCTACCATTTCAATCTGCTCGATGGTGTGGGCCAGTTCACCTTCCAGCGCCCGGCGATAATTGAGTTGCTGGATGAAATCGGTCATTCCCAGGTTAGTTCGGTCGAATATTTCGTATCCCACGCTGCTGGTTGCGGGAAGCCCTTCCTGTGCCAGTTCCAGACGCAAATCGTACACTTTATCTGTGGGAACCAGAATGGTGGCGCCACCGTTCTCCAGCTTATAATCGATTTTTTTCTCTTTCAACTTCTCGACAATTTTACCGGCATCCTTCTGAGAAAGGTTTGAGAAAAGTACATCATAGTTGGGTCCGGCTGTCCAAACCAGCATCACCAGAAAAATGGCCAGTGCTACGGCCAGCGTGGTGAAAATCAGAATTTTTTGGCGAATGGTCAGGCGGGTGAAGAGCTGGAAAATTTGCTCGCGTAATTGTGTCGTTCCGGTTGCCATGTTGGACTTCCCTGTTAGAATTTTCCCTTGTCAGTTAATTAAGTCCCACGCAGGTAAACTACCGCTTATACCTGCATCCGCATGATTTCCTGATACGATTCCATCACCTTGTTGCGAATTTGCAGCAACAGTTCCAGGCTTACCCGGGCCTTTTCTACCGCCAGGGTTACCTGGTGCAAATCGGTAATCTCGCCACGCAAAAAAGCGTTGGCTGTTTCGTCGGCATTCTGCTGCATCTCGTTTACATCGTTGATGAATTCCTTCAGTGTTTCCTTAAAACTGGTGGATTTGGGTGTTTTTTCCAGAATGTCCCGCGTGTTGGGCAGAATACTTTGTGGATTAATTTTCTGGATCATGGTTACCCCTTCATATCTATGATTTGACCTTTTACCGGCGGTTGGGAATTCTGATTTTGCAGATATCTTTGAATTTCTTTACGGGCTTTGGGATACAGCTTCTCGAAAAAAGCCTGCTCCTTCCGGTTTAACCCCATCTGCACCCGGTAATTGTCGGGAATGTTGAGTTTTGGTTTTCGCACCGAAGCATTTGGTGCTGCCGGAGCTTTTTCGGCAGAGTTAGGAGTTCTGGTCACTTTTTTTGCCGGCGCATCGGGGAAGATGCGCGGAGTATTTCCGTAAATTTTCATATTTCACTCCTCACTTAAATTTCCAGTGCCGCTTTGGCCATTTTCTTCGCCGCGTTGATGGAAGACAGATTCGCCTCGTAATTTCGTGAAGCATTAATCATGTCCACCATTTCCGTAACCAGATTGATGTTGGGCATCCGTACGTAACCATCCTTATCTGCATCGGGATGGGAGGGATCGTACACTTTGCGGAATTCCGAGGGATCTTCCTTGATTTGCGCCTGCACAGCCACTTCTTCCTCTTTATTCGTTAGAAGGTGTTTACGCGGTTGTAAATGGTTGGGATTGGTGACTGCCAGTTTTTGCGTTGTTTTGCGTAACACCACCTGAAAACCTTCCGCTTTCTTTGCCTTCATCACAGCAATTCTGCGCCGATAGGGTTCGCCATTTTCCGTGCGGGTGGTGTTCACGTTAGCGATGTTACTGGCAACGGCATCCAGTTTTTTGCGTTGCGCACTCAAACCGCTGGCGCTAATGTTCAGAGCACCGAATAATTTGTCGATGGGCATGGTTTACCTCTCCCTGGTTTTATTGATCGAACCGTCCTTTGATGCTGGCTCGTAAAAAAGCAAAATTTTTACGTTCTAACATGCTTCCAAATAAAAATTTGATTTCATTTTTCACCTGATCGACGATTTCCTGGTCGATATCCACATTGTTCATCCCGCTCTTCAATTCGGTGGAGGGGTCCTCGGTAATGCGGGGCTGCACTTCCTCCAGCCGTTTACGCCCGATGGGTAAATGATTTTTGTGGGTTCGCGTACCGGAAAGTTTTTTGTCCAGAGCCATCTGCAGTTCTTCTTCGAATTTTACTTCCTTCCGGCGGTAGCCGGGAGTCTGTACGTTGGCAATGTTGCCTGCAATGGCTTTCTGCCGCAGGGCGTAAACATCCAGCCCTTTGCTTAAATTGGGAATTACGGTTTTTTTAAGAATAAAATTTTTAATCATCGCACGCAGCCCCTCTTGTGTCGGTTAGTATTTTGCAATTGAAGTGCCATATTTTAGGGAAATAGGATGTTTTTTGTAAATTATTGAGAAAGAAGAGGTTAGACGAAGAGTTAATCTGAATTTCTTGTTTTGACACGATCTGTCTTGTTGAAAATCAAATCAATTGCTGTGGAAAAAATCGGCATGTTGTGATTTTCGATACCCTGAGGTGCTATCTGAATTCGAGTTTCCTCCGAAGATTAAACCAGATGCAGCCTGGACAACCGGGGGATTCCTTCCGGAGAAAATGGATGGAAATTGCCAGAAATTCCGTGTGGATTTCCGGGAACGGAATGGGGATTGTGGCTGCAAGTGAGATAATAACCTGGTGCGGAAGGCTGAGCAGATTTCCCTTCCCGCAACTCTTTCGATGGAGAATAAATCCCAGCGGTTGGAAAAAGATGATCCGATTCGAGACTCGTTCGGGTTGGCGTTTGGTTTTATTCAAACGAATACTGCCGAAAACTGCGGATACTTTCTTCCACAATCACTTTGATCACACCTGTGGTCGGCACCGCCAGCAACATTCCCAGCACACCGAAAAATTGCCCGCCAATAATGACCACCAGTAACACAATAAGCGGATGTAAATTCACCGTTTTGGCCACCACCAGCGGCTGCACCAAAACGTTGTCAATGAGCTGAACGATGGTAAAGGCCAGGGCAATCCATAACACCATGGAGAGGTTGCCGGTTTGCATAATGGATACGATGATGGCAGGAATTGCGCCAGCGATGGGCCCCACGTAGGGAATCAGGTTGGCTAATCCCGCAAATGCTCCAATGATAACAAAATAATTAACCCCCAGAATCCACAGTGCGGCTATGGAGAGGAGACCGATAATGAGAGCATCCAGAAATTGCCCGCGGAGGTAATTACCCAATTGCAAATCCATCTTGTACAACAGGTTCAGGCTGAATTCAAAGTAACGGTTGGGAACCAGGGAGATGAGGCGTTTTTTAATTTCCCGCCCATCTTTTAATAGAAAAAACATGATGAAGGGAATAATGACCAGATTGGTTATAAGGGAAACGGCATTGAGCAGGTAGTTAAAGAGCTCATTTCCCAGAGTGGTGAGGGCGGTTTGCAGCTTTCTCTCGATATTTAAATTTTTAACTCCCAGGTAAGCCAGCTTTTCCTGAAGAGATTGTTCCAGATTGTTGAGATACTGTCGGGCTTCGCCGCTGCTAATACCCTGCTGGATGGATTGAATCTCGTGGGTTACG
>JALWDQ010000934.1:0-2164 GCA_027039625.1 Calditrichia bacterium
TTCAGTCGCGAGAAATAATCCACTTCGAATCCCGGGCCCAGGATTTGCTCTATTTCACGAACCATTTGTTCATTCATGGATCTTGTCCAGTCTTTCCGAAATTCTGCAAACAGGCGCCTCATCCTGCCCCACTCACTCTTTCATTACCTTACTGAATGCTCTGGAAAAATAAGGCATAACCGGATAAAAACGCAAGGAGAATAGGGAATGGGGGTGGAGGGTGCTCTCCTCGAAATCTGGAAGCATTTTGCTCTTCACCCGTAGATTTTAGCAGGGGAATCTTTCGCTTCTTTTTGCCGGAGGAAGAGGGCTATTTCTCCGCTTCTCCCTTCATGGGGACAAAACGCACCGGCAGTTTTCGCTCCTTGTGAATGCCTGTTTCGGTTCGGGTAATCAGGTACAAATCTTGATAAAAATCGCCTACGGGGATGATCATGCGTCCCCCTATTTTCAATTGCTCCACCAGAGGTTGGGGGACATGGTCTGGTGCGGCAGTGACGATGATGGCATCGAAAGGTGCTTTTTCCGGCCATCCCCGATACCCATCGCCAATGCGGAATTGCACGTTGGTGTAACCGAGCTGGTGAATCACCTCCCGGGCACGTCGAGAGAGCTCCGGCACAATCTCGATGGTAAACACCGAATCGCACAGTTCCGCCAGAATAGCGGCCTGATATCCGCTTCCGGTACCGATTTCCAGCACCTGTTCGTCGCCCTGCAGCTTCAGTTGCTCGGTCATATACGCTACAATGTAGGGCTGGGAAATGGTTTGCCCGTAGCCAATGGGCAGCGGTTCATCCGCATAAGCCTGCTCTCGCAGGTGTTCGGGAACAAACAGGTGGCGTGGCACTTTTTCCATAGCCTGTAAAACCCGTTCGTCTTCGACCCCCCGTCGCCGAATCTGGTACTCGACCATTTGATGGCGTAGTTTCTCGAATCCGGATATTTGCTCTTTCTTTTTCTCGCTGCTCACTTTACTGCACCCTCCGGTAATGACCCCTGCTAAAAGAAGGTACACCAGCCATTTCATGGTTCCACCCTCCTGTTACGTGACCCCAGATTACCGGAAGCATGATGTTCCCGTGTTGTGGATAAATTCTAACTAACCACATGTTCTTTCTGATATTCAGGCAACCGGATAAAAAAGGTTGTTCCTTTACCGGTTTCGGTTTGAATCTCGATTCGGCCGTGATGTTCATCCACAATTTTTTTCACGATTGCCAGCCCCAGTCCGGTACCGTTTTCCTTCCCGCTGGTGACAAACGATTCAAACAATCGGTCGCGGATTTCCTCGGGAATTCCAGGCCCCGTATCAGAGAGTTCGAATACCACTTCCTGGTCTTCGTCGTATGCCCGCAGTGTGAATTCACCTTCGTTGCCCATGGCTTCGCGGGCGTTTTTGGCAATGTTGTACAGCACCCGAATCATTTTCTCCACATCCATGTACACCAGCTTCCGTGCCCGGTTTTCCACTTTCAATGTAATATTCGTGTTGCGAAAAAGTTGTTCCAGTTGCGGTTCCAGCCGCTGGAAGAGCTTTTTCACCGAGCTTTTGCGGGGAAGGATGCTGGTTTTTCCTTTGGCAAAATCCAGAATTTCGGTGGTCATATTAATGATGGTTTGAATTTCGGTACGGATGATGTTGGCAAATTCCTGTTTTTCCTCGGGGGACATGCTCTCGTCCATTAGCAGTTCCATGAAACCGTAGATGTTGTTGATGGGGCTGCGCAGGTCGTGCACAATGGTGCTCATCATCTGGCCAATGGCGGAAAGACGTTCCTGCTGCAGTAAAGCTTCCCGCAATTCGTGCAGTTCGATAGCCCGGGAGATTTTCTGAGCGACCAGTTCCAGGAGAAGGGTATCGTCTTCCTGAACCGCTTCCTTACCCCGGGGACGTCCCTGGAACAACAGCAACGCCGGTTTTTGCTGGTCGCCCACCAGCCGGATGCTCAACGCTTTCAACAATGCCGCATCCTGGTTGGCTAACACCGGAAGGTACTGTAAAATGATGCGCCGATTCTCGGGATCGGTCAATGGTTTGGGAGATTCCACTGCTTTCCAGAGATCCTCTTCCAGATTTTGCAGCGGTTTGAATTGTTCCGTGCCCTCTTTGTTGAGCACCAGCATGGAGTACTGGCCTTTTTCCGGATAGACCACCACGGCC
>JALWDQ010000935.1:0-2158 GCA_027039625.1 Calditrichia bacterium
AGTTAGAGGATAGAGGCAATAGACTTGTTGTAGATGCTGGAACCATCTTAGGAATAAAGAAATGTATGTTTGATAACAAGGCTTTTGGAACAATTACACTGTTTTCAAAAATAAGCTAAGGAAAGGAGGGATATTATGGCTACATATACAACTAACGAAGCTGCTGAATACGTTGCTCCTTTGACATCAGATTCAGGAAATGTGTTCTGTGTTTATAGTGAAATTTCTCTGGCTGGCAAGAGTGCAGGAGATGTTTTTGAGCTTGTTAATCTTCCAAGAGGAGCAAGAGTTGTAGAGGTGTTGGCTAAAGGAACTCAGGATACTCAAGGAGGAAAGATATCATTAGGAACAAATGATGATATTGACGATATAGGAGCGGTTAATGTTGATGGAAAGGTTGCTGTTGTAGCTAATGTGGGTAATCTTATTAAACCAGCAACTAAAAGTGAATTTCAAGGCGAATTGAAACGCTTACCGCCGTTTCTTTTTTCTCATTCTCACTGTTTTTAAGAAGACCAGTGTTTTTTTCTCGTTTTTTCTCCAGTTTTTGTATCAATTCATTAATTTGAATGTCTCGCTTGAAATACTCGTTGTTGTCTTCATCTTCCATCTTCTTTTTGGGTTGTTTCTTCTCTACTTGCTCTTCGTCGGTGGTCTGCTGGGAAACCTGAAACTCTTCTTCCTCAACTTCCTCTTCCGCTTCCACTTCCGAGGCAAATTCTTCTGTAACGGGAAGTTCTTCTTTCACTTCTTCTTCCAGCTCAATGGCAGCCTGATCTTCTTCACTATCGGGGGATTCCTCCTCGACCACTTTTTGTTTTTCCACCCAATTTTTTAAAGAAGCCTTCTTGCGCTTTCGTGCTTTCTCCACATACACATGGGCTTCTTCGGGAATAGCATCATCCATTTCCAGCACGGAGAGTAATTCGATTTGAGACACCAGAATTTGCCGCAGCCTGTTGATGAAAGATTCCTTCTGGGTGCGCAGTAAATTCACCTCGTCGCGCATCTGGCGCGCCTGCTTGCGAGCGGTTTCCACGATTTCCAGTGCTTTCAGTTCCGCTTCTTTAATGATTAAATCGGCCTGCCGCCGGCTATGCTCCTCGGATTGTTTCTTCACCTCCTGCACATTGAGCAGGGTTTCGCGCAGATTCTTTTCCGTTTCCTGGTAATCCTTCAGTTTAGTTTCCAGTTCTACCACCCGGCGATTTAACCGCTTGCTCTCTTCCTGAAGCGTCTCAAATTCTTCTGCTACCATATCCAGAAACGTCTGCACTTCAATCGGATCATATCCCCGGAGCGTCTTTTTAAACTCCTGTTTACGAATATCCAATGGTGTTAACTTCACGATACGACCTCATATTTTTAAAAGTTTGAGAGACCTGAAAAATTAACCGTAAACTGTGCATGACGCAAGGAGAATAGGGGATTGTAGCTACTTCTAACTCTATCTCTCCTAAAAATTCATTCCCGAGAAAGAATGAAATTTTGCCTCCGGGCGTTTTACACCTAACTGGTCTCTTTCCGGTTCGATGATTTTGTGTTTAATAGAACCTGAGTACAATTCTCCGTCCAGGTTAGCGTCTGGGACCAAAGATAGCGGTACCGATGCGCACCATGGTGGAGCCCTCTTCAATGGCCCACTCAAAATCGGAAGACATTCCCATGGAGAGAATATCCATGGACACACCGGGAATGTGCTGGCTGCGGATTTGTTCCGCCAGATCGCGCAGGGTTACAAAGCAGCGGCGCACCGCCTTTTCGTCCCGGCTGAATAACCCGATAGTCATCAAACCCTGCACCCGGAGGTGCGGTAGTTCCGAGATTTGCGCCACCAACTCCAGGGTTTCTTCGGGCTGGCAACCGCTTTTGGTTGCTTCACCGCTGGTATTCACCTCTACCAGCACCGGCATCACTTTATTTTCCTTCTGGCAGCGCTTCTCGATCTCCTGCGCCAGCGGCAGGCGATCCACAGACTGAATCATCTGAAATAACCGCACGGCATATTTAACCTTGTTCGTTTGCAGCACCCCAATCATATGCCAGGTTACAGGGAGTACCTCCGGCTGTTTCTGCCGGGCTTCCTGCACCCGATTTTCTCCAATGATCCGAACCCCGGCACGAATGGCCTGATTAATCACTTCCGCCGGTACCGTTT
>JALWDQ010000936.1:0-2151 GCA_027039625.1 Calditrichia bacterium
TGCATGAATCTTCCTTATTTTTTTTACAATTTGTTTCAACTTTATTGAACCAGCAAATATAATATTTACACCCCATCATTGCAAGCCGAGAGAAAATAGGCTGCGGGGCGCATCGACTCACAATCAATGCAACAGAAGCAATTTCTCAATCGCTTCGTTGGCTCACAATTTATGTTACCCAAAGGTAAAGGATTCAATTATGAACAACGAAACCCAAAAGGAATATTAAGAGGAAATTTTACCGCACGAGAGAACCGTCGATGCTAAGAAAAAAAACAGCGCTTTTCGGGGCTATGATCTTTGTAGCAATTGGGGATTTCCCCCCAGATACACCTTTTGATTATTGAATTCGGCACCTTACAGGAGATCTAAAAACCCAAACGAACGGAGTAACAGGCCATGTTCAACAAGCCCCCAGGCCTCGTTCAAAAAGCCGAAGAGCTCATTCTACAAGAGAAAGGTAATGGGCGAAAGGGAAAAACGGTGAGAAAGAAATGGAATAAAAAACACAAAATAGCAGCACAGAACAACTACACACCGTTCGACTAATTCCGAGGGGTTCTCTATTCTCCCGATATGTTACCCTAAAAAGCCCATCAACAGAACAAACAGCAGGCTGTGCATCATTTGCAGCCAGCCCACCAGGCGCAAATTGCTGATTTGCCGGCGGGTTAGCAGGAAATAGAGCACCTGAAGCGCCAGCGGGAAATTGCTCAAAAACAACACCTTGTATCGGCAAAAAATCGCACCACTGAATACAATCAGGATGTACACAAATAAGGTGAGGCGAAAACCGTGAATCCCGTTAGAAGGACGCGACAGGGCGATCTGGTAGCGAACGAACAAAATTCCTGCGGTGAAAAAAAGTCCGGTAATTCCCCAGAGCATCCAGAAATGGTTGGTAAATTGCTGCCGCCAGAGGAGGTCGGTAAGGGGAGCCACGGTGGCCAGACCCAGAGTGCCGCTCAGTTGCGCAGCAAAACTCATCTGCTTGCGAAAACGAATGAAAAGCAATTCCAGAAAAAAGAACGCCGGAAGCAAAAGCGACCAGCGAATGATTTCCGGATATCCACTTAAATAAATAGCCAGAAGAAAAAGGAGCAGACCGGTTCCAGCGGCGAGGGAGAAGAAAATAGTTCCCTCGCGAGAGGATTTCCCCCGCAACCAGGCAACTACGGGTTCGTGAATAAAATAAAACGCCACAATGGAGAGGAAATAAACCAGTTGAAAGAAAACGAAATGTTTTTCGTAGGCAATGGCAGTTAAAAAACTTCCCAGTAAAATGCCCCAGGCGCCGTGTTCCCGGGGAATGAATTGCTTCCAGTCACTATTTCCCTTCATATTTCCGCTCGTTCTGCTCCCTTTGGTTTTGTTGGATTTGTCAGGCGTTTGTTCCACTAACTTCCCAGCGATTTCAAAAATTCCTGCGCTTCCTGGTAAATGCGCACTCCAGAACTGGTACCGATGCGCGTTGCTCCCGCTTCAATCATCTGGAGGGCATCCTGAAAAGAGCGCACCCCACCGGAAGCTTTTACGCCCATATCATCTCCCACCGTGCGGCGCATCAATGCCACATCCTCCACCGTTGCCCCACCGGAAGCAAATCCCGTGGAGGTTTTTACAAAATGCGCTCCCGCCTCCTTGGCAATCTGGCAGGCACGAATTTTCTCCTGTTCCTCCAGCACCGCCGTCTCGATAATCACCTTGCACACCGCACCGGCGCTCTCGCACTCCTTAACCACCGCCCGAACATCCTGCAATACCGTTTGTTCATCCCCGGCTTTCAGCGCACCAATCTGGATTACCATATCAATCTCCCGGGCACCATCGGCCAGAGCAAGACGCGTCTCCAGTGCCTTCACTTCCGGTTTGTGAGTTCCAAACGGAAAACCCACCACACTGCACACCTGCACCGGCGTTTCCCTCAGCAATTCTGCAGCCAGCTTCACATAAGGGGGATTCACACACACGGAAGCAAACTGGTACCGTTCCGCTTCCTGGCAAAGCTGGTGAATGGCTTCCGGTGTAGCCTCCGGCTTCAGCAAAGTGTGATCGATGTATCGCGCAATATGCTGTGCCACGTAACGCATATCTTCTGTTTTCATAAGATTCTCCCGAATTTTCTCTGTACAGGCTTACCTCTTAAAAAGC
>JALWDQ010000937.1:0-2148 GCA_027039625.1 Calditrichia bacterium
GGTTATGGCTTTCCAGCAGACGCACATCCGCCGGGACATAATTGCCGGCTTCCAGAAAAACGATGTCGCCGGGCACCAGTTCGCTGGCTGGCACAACCTGTCGTTTGCCATCGCGCAGCACATGGGCTTCCGGGGCGGCTAATTGTTTCAGCGCCGCCAGCGCTTCTTCGGCACGGCGTTCCTGAACGATGCCCAAAATGGCATTCAGCAGCACAATCGCCATGATTGCGCTGGCGTCAATCCACTCGCCCAGCAAAGCCGAGATGATGGAGGCGACAATCAGCAGCATCACGATGAAATTATTGAATTGGTCCCATAGCAGCTGCCAAAAAGTAGGGCGCGGCGCTTCGCGGAGCTGATTGGCGCCGTAAATTTCCAGGCGGCGGCGGGCTTCTTCGGCATCCACCCCGGCCAAAATCATCACCAGCGCCGTTTTTACATGCCCGTTAGCCAGCTTCAACACACGGGCAGCTTCCTCATAATCCACCCCGGTTACCATCATCACCACCCGCTTGGAACGTTCCTCCAGCTTCTTGGAGGTCATCATCAAATCCACCATCATGTTCTTGTACACCTTTCCCAACCGGATCATGGAAGTGGTGGTAAGCATATTTAACACCAGTTTGGTAGCTGTTCCCGCTTTCATGCGGGTGGAGCCCATCACTACCTCCGGTCCCACTACGGGGCAGATGGCCACATCCACTTCCACTTTGGATTCAATCTCCGAGCGAGGATTGCAGGTGACAAAAATAGTTTTGGCACCGATTTCGCGGGCTTTGCGAATGGCTCCCAGCACGTACGGTGTACGGTAACTGGCTGCAATGCCACACACCACATCGTTTTTGTTAAACCCCCGATCCATCAGGTCTTTGGCACCCAGGTCGGCCTGATCTTCGTAACCTTCTTGAGCCGTTACCAGCGCTTTGTATCCCCCGGCAATAATTCCCTGAATCATCTCCGGATCGGTACCGTAAGTAGGCGGGCATTCCGCAGCATCCAGCACCCCCAGACGCCCACTGGTTCCCGCACCAATGTAAAACAGACGTCCCCCATTCTTAAACGTATCCACCAGAATATCCACCGCCCGGGCAATGTACGGAATCTCCTTCTCCACCACAAAAGGCACCGTCTGATCTTCCCTGTTAATAATGCGTAAAATCTCCTCCGTATCCATGGCATCGATATCTTCCGATGCCGGATTTCTCGCTTCAGTTACCAGATCCTTAATTTCATCGAATACCTTATCTCTCATAACTACTCCGTTAAAATTTTACTTCTCTACTTGAACCGTCTGATATTCTAAAAAACTGAGCATACCCGATGAACGGTAAAACCCATTAAACATCGCGCTCCCTTCCCCCGGGGAGCCATTTCAAAAAAGAGTTAAACAGGCAATTTTTCAACACTGCTCTGTTGAGTCAAATCTTCCGTGCTCCTGTTCCCCTCCCTTCACCTCTTCCCAATTTCCATTCTCAACTTATCCCCAACAGCTATGTCTTTGCAGCTCGGAATATTTGATTTGCCAATAAAGCCACCACAATGGTGGTAAGGCTGCCTACCAGAGTGTACAGAGGCCAGGCAATTTTTACGGTTTGAATCAACCAGGCCATGACCACAATGGCAGTGATGAACCCGATAATGGCCTCCCGCTGATTGACCTGTTTGAAGAATAATCCCAGCAAAAAGGCCCCCAGAAGTCCACCGTAGGTGTAGGAGGCAATTCCCAGCCCCACTTCCACCACAGTTCCTTTCAACCCAATAAAGGCAATAGCGACACCAATTAGTACCACGCCCCAGAGAAGGGTTACCAGGCGGGAAATCTTCAGTAACTGTTTTTCGGTTTTGTTTTTCCCCGCCAGGGGGATGTAGATATCCAGCATCACGGCGCTGGAGAGGCTGGAGAGGCTGCTGGAGAGGGTACTCATGGCAGCAGCAAAGAGAGCTGCCACAATGATTCCGCTCACCCCGCTGGGCATTTCTTCCACAATAAATTTGGGGAAGATTCCATCGGCGCGCAGGAGACCCAGTTCCTTTACCGACGCCCCACCGTAGTAAGCGTACAGCATCACTCCCAAAAGCAGGAAGAGCAAAAACTGCAGGAAGACGGCAAACCCGCTAAATGCCACGGCTTTTTGCCCGGAGCGGGTA
>JALWDQ010000938.1:0-2144 GCA_027039625.1 Calditrichia bacterium
ATTATCCGGATTCGCCACCTCATTTGGCGGGGAGAAAGAACACAGGAGGGGAAATAGTAACTGAAAAGCAGGAAGGTTAAAAACGCAAAAGGGTAACTCAGGAAGTAGAGAGACGCCAGTGGCAGAGAGATGGGAAGCGGTAAAATCATACCTCCCCAGTGCATGATGATGATGTAGCCAAACAGAAAGGCCGAAAGGGAGAAAAGTAGATCCTCCCGCCGGGTGGAGCGATACCACACCAGGGCACCCAGCACAAAGAAAAAGAATCCCACCCCCAGGCTAAGGAACAATCGTCCCGTGGAGTAATGTGCCACCAGCGGCAAAGTTAACACAGTATTGTCCTCGAACACCAGATCCACCGAATCGCCAATGGCATGCCGCACCAATACCTCTTCCACCTGAGGCAAACTGTTTACCGGGAAGCCGCTCAGGCGATGCAGATTTTTCGTAACCGGGGTACCGGAAGGCTCGGAAACGGGGAGGATCACTTCAATTTTGCCCTGGCGCTGGAGCATCTCCACCGGTACATCGGGACGCAGGGAAGCGTTGTACATCCCCAGCACACTGAGCAGGAAAAACAGGAGGATTCCCAACCCCACATATTTGTTCCCTTTACTCATGGTCCTATTCCCGGTCTGGTAAAATTTACCCAATTTTCCGGGAAAAGCCAAATTTATGAGCGCTGTTAGGGGAATAAATGAAACGTTTTAACGGCAAAAATCCAGAAGCGGCAAAAGATCAATAGAAATTGGAATTGGTTCGATACATTGAGCGAATTCCCATCTTATGGCCAATAGTTGGGAGTAAATATCTTACTTTTCCCTCCAACACTACCACATTTTTCTTGCCTTTTTAGCAATCGTACTATACATTTAGACGTCTATTTGTTTAATTGGTTAATCAAATGGTACAGAGACCATTCTGGCTTCAAAAGATATTTCAGGCCTGGGAAAAGCGCTCCCTGGTCTGGCTTTCCGGTGTTCGCCGGGTGGGAAAAACCACCCTGGCCAAAATGATACCTGATGTTCTCTATTTAAACTGCGATCTTCCATCGGTACAACGAGAATTACAGGAACCGGAATTTTTTTATCGCTCGCTCCCACCAGGCACTCGCATTGTTTTCGATGAAATTCATCGTCTGGAAAATCCCAGTATGGTGTTAAAAATCGGCACCGATGAATTTCCTCATTTAAAAATACTGGCCACCGGGTCCTCCACTCTGGCCGTCTCCCGAAAATTTCGTGATACCCTTACCGGACGAAAAATTGAACTGCATCTCACGCCGGTACTCTGGAACGAATGTCTGGAAAACTTTCAGATTCCCAATCTGGACAAACGATTTCTCCACGGTGGGTTACCGGAACCTTTGCTTGCTTCAGAGAAAGATCCCTATTTTTTCTCCGAATGGCTGGATAGTTTTTATGCTCGGGATATTCAGGAATTATTTGGTATTCGGAATCGGGTAGGATTTCTTAAGCTTATTCAACTTCTCATGCGACAAAGCGGGGGCCTGGCAGATTATACCCAACTAGCGCGGTTGGCGGAAATAAATCGCGTCACGGTAAAAGCGCATCTCGAAGCGTTACAAATTACCCATGCCATTTATTTGTTACCACCATTTCATGGTAAAAGTCGGCGCGAGCTTACCCGACGACCTAAAATTTATGCCTTTGACACCGGATTTGTGACATTTGCCAGAGGTTGGGATTCCATTCGGGAAGAAGATCGCGGTTATCTGTGGGAGCATCTGGTGCTGGATGTTTTGCAAACCCTGGTTCACCGTTCCCGGATTTATTTCTGGCGTGATAAATCGGGGAACGAAATCGATTTCGTGCTTTCTCTGAATCGCTCCCGTACGGTGTGCATTGAATGCAATATGAATCCCGATTCGTTTCAGCCACACACAATTCGCCTGTTCCGGAAACGATACCCCGGGGGAGAAAATATTGTCATCAGTCCGCTGGTTCGGGCCCCCTACACCCGCCAATATGAAAATCTCATTGTTCAGTTTCATTCCATTTTTTCTTTTCTGGATTTCTTGAATTCTTCTCAATTTGCGACGGGGAAATAGAAGAATTTACACGATGTCCTCATAGATGGAATTTATTTTTACTGAATTTTAATTTTAAAGAGGAAGAATTGTT
>JALWDQ010000939.1:0-2144 GCA_027039625.1 Calditrichia bacterium
ATGCAGGGATGGGAGCACTCAATCTATTGCCTGTCTATCCCCTGGATGGGGGTTTTTTATTGGAAACCTGGTTGAGAAAAAAGAATGTGTCTATTTATCATTTTGAACAGATAGCGCATTCCATTGAAATTTCTCTATCGGTTATTTTTCTGATGTTTGCCATCTGGCTGAAGTGGTGGTGGATAATTTTATCTATGTTTATTTTGAGCAATCGATTTTTCAGGAAGGTGCGCATTCAGTGGACGGAAGAATGGTTCACCCTGCCGGTATCTGAATTTGTAGTTCAAGATGTACAAACATTTCCTCCGGAACAACTCCTGGGGGAGGTTGTTCAGGAATTTCAGTTTCCACATTCTATTATTTTACCTGTTGTGAAAAAGGATGGGCACTTTGTAGGGATTGTTACTGAGCATGATTTCAATCAACAGGTAAACCATGGGAATCTATGGGTGCCGATGGAACAACTTTGCCATAAAGATTATCCGGTGCTGGAGGCGTCTCAGAGCCTGGGGAAAGTCCTCTCGTTTCTGAAAAAAACTCACTACAAAGTGCTTCCGGTGGTGAGTCAGGGAAAATATATAGGAATGTTTTATCCGGGACTGATACGGAAAAATTTTTAAGATGGAATGGAAAATAAAACAGGAGGAATTGGATTATGTTCAAGAAAATTGTGGTTGCCACGGATGGTAGTGAGTTGTCGTTAAGTGCGGCACGCAAGGGAATGGAACTGGCGAAATTGTTTCATGCCCGGTTGGAAGTTATTTATGTCATCGACCAGCGCGTGTTTTTCTTCCCCCATGAGGTGCAGATATTAGCACCGGAGAATCCTTATTTCAAGATTTTGGATGAGCTTCGCCGGAATGCCGAGGCGATTCTGGATAAGCTGGAAAAAGTTGCCCAGAAAGTTGGAGTCGAAATCGAGCGATTTGTTCTGGAAGGAGCTGTGGTGGATGAGATTAATCGGCGGGTGGAAGAAGCAAAAGCCGATTTACTGATTATCGGAGCGCACGGAAAAACGGGTGAGCATCGTGGTGTGCTGGGGAGTACCGCTCAGGCACTGGTTGGAAGCGCTTCTTGCTCCATTATGATAATTCGCAAGTAAATGAAGGAATCACCGATGAAATCCAAAAACTTTCGTCGCACCAAAATAGTAGCTACCCTGGGGCCTGCCACCCACTCCGAAAGGATGATTCGCCAGCTGGTACGGGCCGGGGTCAACGTGTTCCGGTTAAATTTTTCTCACGGAGACCATGCTTCCCATCTGGAAACAATTCGCACAATTCAGAAAATTCGGGAAGAGGAAAGTGTGCCGGTGGCTATTTTGCAGGATCTAAGCGGCCCCAAAATCCGGGTTGGCGCTATTGATGGAGATGGAATGGATTTGAAAGCGGGAGATGAACTGGTGCTGGATGCTGCCCGCACCGAGCCGGGACGAGATAATGTGGTGGGGGTGAATTACTCCGGTTTTGCCGAGGATGTCTATCCCGGTGCACGGCTTCTGCTGGCAGATGGGGATCTGGAACTCAGAGTGGAAAGAATTGAAGGTTCCCGGGTTATCTGCGAGATTGTGCGGGGCGGAAAACTCTCTTCACACAAAGGGGTTAACTTTCCCTCGGGGAGTTTTAACATTCCCGCTTTAACCGAGAAGGATGTGCGCGATCTGGAATTCGGTTTGGAGCATGGAATTGATATGGTAGCGATGTCCTTCGTGCGCTCGGATGCCGATCTGGAAGATGCTCATCGGGTGTTTCAACGGAAAGGGCGTACGGTTCCCCTTATTGCCAAAATCGAGAAACATGAAGCACTGGAGAATCTGGATGCCATTATTGAGCGGGCAGATGGGATTATGGTTGCCCGGGGTGATCTGGGAGTGGAGGTGGAAGTGGAGCGAGTGCCGGTGCTGCAAAAGGAAATCATTCGCAAATCGAATTTGCAGGCCAGACCGGTGATTACCGCAACCCAGATGCTGCGCTCCATGGTGGAATCACCTTATCCTACCCGCGCCGAAGTCACCGATGTGGCTAATGCCATTCTGGATGGCAGCGATGCCGTGATGCTTTCGGAAGAAACGGCAGTGGGCAAGTATCCGGTAAAAGCCGTGGAAATGATGGCTCGGGTAGCCCGGCAGGTGGAATCCATTTACC
>JALWDQ010000940.1:0-6588 GCA_027039625.1 Calditrichia bacterium
CCGATAACCACGGACAGCCCCTCTGTGCCACCCCTCGACCTATCAATCAAAATTATTTCCAATCCACATTTTGCTTTAAACGAACACCTATTCCCTTTATTCCCCCTATTCCCCCTATTTACCCTATAAACTTTATATACCCTATTTACCCTATACCTCTATGCCCTATGCCCTATGCTCTATCCTCTTTTTACTTCATCAAAATCATCTTCCGAATTTGCACTCCCCGCTCAGTTTCCAGGCGATACAGGTACACACCGGAGGGTAATCCCTCTGCTCGAAAGATAACCTCATGTTCCCCGGCGGAAAGAATCCGCTTATCCAGCAATCTGGCTACTTCCTGCCCCAGCACATTAAACACCCTCAACGTAACCACCGAGCGTTCCGGTAATGTAAAGGAAATGGTGGTGGCAGGATTAAAAGGATTCGGATAATTCTGTTTCAATTGGTACGAATAAGGAATTTCTTCTTGTGTTCTCCCATGGTCTATCGCAGTAAGCACCCCCCCGGAATAGCAGAAAATTTGCCCGTATTTGGTGGCAGCCAGCAGTTCATTACTGGGATTCCCATCGATCGAAGGCATGACGCTCACGGTGTTGAAACGATCGCCCGTTAACTGGGTACTGAACAGAGGTTGTCCGGTTTTCCCGTTCAAACAGTAAAATGCTCCATTGGTGGGATTATTGGTACCACTGGCCAGAATCACATCGGAATAACTATCGCCGTTCAAATCGTTGGTCACTGCCACATCGTACTGGAAATCCATAGCATAAAACCACAGGGGATTTCCCGTCGCTCCACTCAAACAGGTCACTGCATTGGTAAAGGTAGCCAGCACAATATCATCGACCCCATCATCATCCACATCGGGGATACGTCGCATCTGAATAATTCCCGAAAGCCCACCGAAATAGTAACTCCACACCACACCTCCCGTTTCTCCATCCAGCCTGCGGATGGTGCTGAAATATTCCGCTACCACCACATCGGGAGTTTCTCCGGTGATGGGCAGCTCCACCAACTCCTTTGGCTCGTACTGAACCGCATCCCGACTCCACACCACAGTACCGGTTGCCCCGTTTAAACAGTACGTCGCCAGATCGGTACTCCCGTTATTTCCTACCGCAATTATCGCATCCGGAACCCCATCTCCGGTAACATCGTCAATGGAAATCACCGATTTCCCGAAAGAGGGATTGGGCCCCGGATAGGAATAAGTCCAGATGATATTTCCATTGCTCCCGTTAAAAAGGAACGCTTTCTGGTATCCGGTACCCAGATTATTGCCATCGGCAATCGCCAGCACATCGGGAATTCCATCACCGGTAAAATCCCGGCGGGCATCCACCGCCTGGAAGTCTCCCAATCCGTAGCTCCCGGGATCGTCCGTACCATACTGCCAGAGGATTTCACCATTGGTGCCATTCAACGCATACACATGTTCGTTCCCCCCACCGGTAGCAATCACCACATCATTAAAACCATCTCCGTTTAAATCCGAAGCAATAGCCAGGGCATCCTGTACACCATAATCGTTTGTACCACCAATAGAGCCGGCACTGTAATTACTGATGTAAGTGCTAAATGTCCACAAAGTATCGGTACCACCGTTCCCGTTTCCATCCAGACACAGAATCCAGTAATTTTCGGTAGCAGCAATCACTTCTGCCACCCCATCGTTGTTGATATCGTTTATCGCCCGCAGGCCATCCACTTCATATTCCTGATAGCTCCCCGCCTGGGGATGGGCAGGCACCTGATAATCCCAGAAAATATGCCCCATGCTATAATCACCCAGCACTCCCCGCCCCTGGAGCTGAACAAACACAAAGGGGAACTGATTATCGGTGGAAGCTACTGCCAGCGAATCGCGATACAGCAGTGTATCATCCGGCTGGAAGTAAAGCACCAGCTCGAAGGTATCCCCTGGTGCCAGTGTAATGGGATAGGCACTGACATTCCCCACCGAGAACTGCGGCTGGGTTAGAATCAAATCCACAATTTCCAGATTCTGGGTTCCCACATTGGCAATGTGTAAAATCCATTTGGCTTTACCTTCCATGGGTACCCACACATCACCAAAATCGTGAAAAGTGTCGCTGAGCCAGATGCGCGGTCCGATAAACTGTCCCTGCCCGGTGAGGGGAACGGTCACTACCGGTTCATCGGGATCGTTGCTGTAAATCTGCAAATTTCCCTGAAATAATCCGATGGTATCTGGAGTGAACATCAAATCCACCACCGTCTGGCTACCACCAGGAATGAGCAGTGGGAAACTAACGCTATTCAGAGAAAAGAGATCGGCATCGATACTCATGCTATCAATCCGCAAAGTATCGTCTCCGGTATTGAGGATGGTAAAGGGGAAATGCGCCGTATCACCCACGGCGGTTAGTCCAAAATCCACCGAAGTAACCGGTAACTCAATATCCGGCGTACCACCCGTAATGGCAATCTGGTAAATTTTACTGTTTGTCGTGTGGTACCCAATTAACCACAAATATTGCCCGTCCCAGGCCATATCCCGGGGACTGTCGTCGGGATTGCGGATGAATTCACCTGTGTAAGCACCGGTAACAGGGTCATATTTGTAAATCTCCTGCCGGGAGCTTCCGTAGCCCGTGTCCTCGGCACACCAGATAAACTGCCCATCGAACGCCACTCCCATTGGCTGCTCGCCAACCGCTACAATGGTATCCACCGGAACCCCTGTGGTATCCATTTTAATCAATATATCCCGCGGTGGGCTGGAGGCATAATACTGGCTAATCCACAGAAACCCATCGGCATAGGCCATACCGCCTACATAATTGGTCACAGGACTGTTAAAACTCTTTAGTACTGCACCCGTATTGGGATCCACCTTAAAAAATTTATCGGTACCGGAAATATCTTCAAATACCCAGAGGTTTTGTCCATCGTAAGCCAGTGCTTTGATGGTGTAAAACTGGTAAGAATAAGGAATGGGAATGCTGCCAACTACCGAGCCATCGGAAGGATCGATCTTCCAGAGAAAATCACCGTTGCTGTTCGCATAGGAGGTTCCCACCCAGAGGTACGTGCCATCGTAAGCAAGACCATAGGGAAAATCGGGTGCGGGAATTACTTTCACCACCCCTTTCTCCCCGGCAAACAAACCGATGGCTGATAACGTTAACATCAACAGTACCAATCCGATCTTTTTCATAAATCCCCCTGCTTTATGCGAAATTATGACTTTCTGTTCAGAAGTTCCTCTCGCTTTTCAGAGGCTTCGTGAATAAAAATCTTTTTCAAATAATCCAGTACGTAGGAAAAATTGCTTTTTTGTTTATTCCCTGGCTGAACAAAAATGTTATAATAATTATCGGGGACTTCGGCAAGATGCAACCGGTAAGGTATTTTCAATTTCACCAACAAATAAGCAATTCGCAAATCGTAACTATCGTTCAAATCCAGTACCAGATCAAAATGTTTTTGCCCCAATTCGGAAATAAACTGGTGATTGGGCAGATCCAGGCGGTTCAACTTCTGCGGGAGCATCTTGTCAATATCCAGCACCATAAACTTCCACCCCGAAAACTGACGTTTTAAATCATGTACCAGAGATACGGCTGCATCCACATATTCCATCTGGCGTGGTAAAATCACCAGAACCTGTTTTACACTTTTTAAGGGAAGTGGAACCGAAATTGAAATCTTATCCAGTTCTTGCAATTCTTTTTTTGTTTCCCAGGAAACATATTTTTCTGCAAACCAGCTTTTCAATCCCATAGCTACATCCTATCTGGAGTCGTAATTTTTTCGACCTTTCCACAACTTTTTCAAGCGATTCAATAAATCGCTCTCCTTCCCTTCCGTTCCCGGTTGGTAATATATACGATTTTTCAGCTCCGGAGGCAAATAATTTTCCAGAACAAAATGTCCGGGAAAATCGTGGGCGTATTTATATTCCTTGCCATATCCCAGATCAGCCAGCAACGAGGTAGGCGCATTGCGCAAATGCAATGGAACTGGTAGGTCGGGGAAATGATGCACATCTTCCATGGCGCGGTTAATTGCTACAATTGCAGCATTGCTTTTAGGGGCCGCTGCCAGGTATGCAGCTACCTGCGAAAGAATGATTTTAGCTTCGGGCATTCCCACATAGTGTACCGCGGTAAAACAATTGGTCGCCAGTACCAGCGCAAAGGGATCGGCATTGCCCACATCTTCCGAGGCCAGAATCACCATGCGACGAGCAATAAACTCGGGATTCTCCCCCGCTTCCAGCAAGCGCGCCATCCAGTAAATTGCCGCATCGGGATCACTCCCCCGCAGACTTTTGATGAAGGCGGAAATCAGATCGTAATGATACTCCCCGGCCTTATCGTGGTAAATCGCTTTCCCCATAGCTGCTTTCTGGAACAATTCGCCGGTAAGCTCTATTTCTTCCCGCTCCTCCTCAATCAATTCCAGCGCTTTTTCGATGATATTCAATGCCCGACGCGCATCCCCATTAGCCAACCGATACAGCACATCCCAATCCTGAATGGTAATTTTCTTCTTCTGCAAAATCTTATCCACTTTTAAAGCCCGTTCCACAATTCGGCGGATATTTTCCGGGGTCAGCGGTTTCAAACGGTACACCTGAGCCCTGGAGAGCAAGGGAGCAATAACCTCAAAAGACGGGTTTTCGGTAGTAGCACCAATCAAGATAATTGTTCCGTTTTCCACGGCATGCAATAGAGCATCCTGCTGGGCTTTGTTAAAATGATGGATTTCGTCGATGAAAAGGATGGTACGTTTACCGTTGTAGCGGCGCAGACGGGTTGCTTCTTCAATAATGCGGCGGACATCTTTAACACCAGCAGTCACAGCACTGATGGAACGAAACTCCGCATTGACTTCATTGGCAATAATACGCGCCAGAGTGGTTTTCCCCACTCCGGGTGGCCCCCACAAAATCATCGATTTCAGGCGAGAACTGCGAATCTCTTTTTCTAATACCGTCCCTGGCCCGATAACTTCCTCATGACCCACAAAATCGGATAATCGTACGGGACGGGTGCGTTCGGCCAGCGGTGTGTACCCCGAGCCGCGTTCTTCTGCCTCGGGTAAATGAGAAAACAAATCCATGCTGTACGCCCCGAAGGGAAATTCCCTGTTAATTTCGCTAATTAAATATTTCGATGCGCTTAATGTAAAAATAGCGGTTGTTATCGTCCGTGGTGCTTACTTCAAAAATATTGGTACCCCGTCGCAGAGCTGTGGAAACATCCCATTCCACCAGTTCCAGGCCACCAATATCTTCCAGGAACTTCGGTTTGTAGCGGTAACTCAAAATCGTATTGTTAAATTTTACATTGATATCCACTTTAGTGGTCAGGCTCAGCGGGTAGCCCTCTTTGGAACTTGCTGCCCACATGCGTACCGTAAATGGTTGTTCGAATCCCAGATCGATGTCCCGGGGCAACTGGAACACTACCCGCAGGGCGTCGTTCCCCTTGGGATTGCGGTATGGGAATGCATATCCCAGCTTCCAGAGGTATTCTTTGAGCTTTTTGTTGAATACGATTTCGGGGCCAGCATTTTCGGCGGTAGAAAAAGCACGATTGCGAAAGGTGTAACCCAGATGCACTTCACAATTTTTCGTGACCACGTTTCCGTCCTTATCCACTTCGGCAACAATGTGCACCACCGGAAAATAATTGGCACGCAGTGTGACCGGTTTACCGGAACGCACCTCAATTTCTCGCTTCGGTGGAGTTTTATAACCGGGCAAATCACCAAACGTTACCGTGTGCTTCCCAATTTTCAGCACCCCTTCGAACTTGCCTTCTCCTTTAAATTCCCCATCCACAAAAATTTGCCCTTTGGGCGGATTCGTGGAGATGCGCACTCGCTCGAATTCCCGCTTTAGCCGGAAATTGGCAACTGCGGTAGGACTCGCCGGGGTTAATTTTACCGTAACTTTATCGGGAGTTACCGAATAGCCTTCTTTGCGCACTTCAACATTATATTCACCAAAAGGCAGTTTTGTGAAAACATAATCGGTTTCTTCCTCGGTGTCTTTCCCGTTCAGGAACACCCGAGCGCCCTTCACGTTGGAATTTACTTCAATGCTTCCAATCCCGGTACGTCGGGAATTATCCTCTGCCATATTTTGCTTGGCAGCCGGCGCTTGATGAAAAATCAACAAAGAGGTGTCGCCAGCAGAAATATTTACAATCTTTTCCGCCGGGATGGTTATGTAACCTTTCTTATTCACGCTTACCCTATGCTGCCCTTCTTCCAGAACCAACACCGGCTGATCTTCCAGTACCCCGTAGTAATTACCATCAATATAAATTTTAGAATTGGGTTGGTCGGTAATCAGGCGCAAATACCCTTCCTGCTCTGCACGGGAGACCTTGAATTTAAAATCCAGGGTAATCAGCGAATCAGGAACAATTTCGATTTCGTGATATTTAGGGATGGAAACATACCCTTCTTTAATCACCGAGATGCGGTGGAGCCCTACCGGTACATTGATGATGGGGCGGTTTACATAGCCAATAAAATCGGTTTCGTCCAGATACACCCGGGCACCGGGCACATCCCCCCGAACCAGCAATTTCCCGGTATGGG
>JALWDQ010000941.1:0-6585 GCA_027039625.1 Calditrichia bacterium
AACACCCCATGTACTGACCCCTGTCGCCAAAATCACCTTCCAGCCCATCCTGGAAGGTTCCGCTATCGTCAAGAGTCGCACCCAGAAAAACGTGTACTGGACGCTAAACGATTCCGGAGACAAAGCACGTATTTTTGCCATCGATAGCCTGGGGCGGATTATCAAACCACGCTGGGCCAGCCGCCGTTACGAGGGCATTCTGATTCCCGATGCTGTGAATGTAGATTGGGAAGATATTGCCGTGGATGATGCAGGATTGCTTTACATCGCCGATACCGGGAACAACGACAATCGACGGCGTGACCTGACAATTTACGTCATCGCGGAGCCAGACCCCACTGCGGTGGATCGTAGCAGTGTATTACGGAAGATATTCTTTCGTTTTCCCGACCAGAAGCAATTTCCTCCGGAGAAAAAAAATTTCGATTGCGAAGCCCTGTTCTGGAATGCAGGGAAGTTGTATGTGCTTACCAAACACCGCAGCGATACCCACACCAAACTCTACCGGCTGGACGCTACCCGGCCGTTTGTTATCAATACCGCGACTTTTTTGGGAGAATACGATGTAAAAGGAATGGTGACTGCCGCCGATGCCTCGCCGGACGGAACGAAATTGGCTGTGCTGACCTACACCGGAGTGTGGTTATTTCATAAGCCGGAAACCAGCGATAATTTTTTAGCGGGCAAAGCATTTGTCCTCCCCATTATTGCTAAACAGTGCGAAGGGGTCTGTTTCGATGGAGACCACTTGAAAATCACAAACGAGCAACGGGAAATTTTTCAGGTTCGGGTAGAAGAACTACTCCCTGCAAAGAGGGAATAATACTAATACTAATGGATTTGTTACCTCTCCACTCACCTCGTGCGCTGGCAGAGTCCATGGGAAGCCTGAGAATTAAAGGGATTAATTATTATCCGTCTAGCTCTGGCCAAATATTCAGGCAAAGGAGTTATTTTTCGGTATTTCCCTGAAATGGGATAAGCGCTTAATAACCGGAGGGGAAAACAAATATAAATCAAGAACCCCGACCTGAGTACGGCCGGGGTTTTGATGAGTTTAGAGTAAACTCCTCCCAAATACTACTTCATCAAAATCAATTTACGCATGGCGGTGAAATCACCCGCTTTCATTTTGCAGAAATAAATTCCGCTGGGATGGTTCGCCGCATTCCAGTGGACCTCATAATTTCCGGCGCTTACGGTTTTATCCAGCAGAGTTTCCACATGAGATCCCAGAACATCAAAAATCTCGATAACCACATGCTCCGTCCGGGGAACCGAGAAAGGAATGGTGGTCACCGGATTAAACGGATTGGGGTAATTTTGCTTTAACTGATAGCTCAACAACAGATGATCCAGTTTTTTCTCCACCACATCCGGTGTGTAATAAAAATCGATGGTAATTACAGTATCCACTTCGGGGATGTTAATGGTGGTGGCTGGAGGGATAATGTACCCCTGCACATTGGGTGGGAAAATAGTCCAGGTACCTTCGCATACGCGCAGGGAATAGCTGGAATCCGGGTACACCGGCGACCAACTGGTGTACACATCCGGCCAATCGCCATCGGATTGGGCAAATACTCCATCCTCCTGGGGTAACGTATCCAGCCCAAACAGATGCCCCACAATTTGAGCATTGGCATAATTCGCCATAAACGTGAGGGTATCGTTGGGCAATACCGGTTCAATGTACTGAGGTTTGACCACGTAATCAGGAGTGTTCCACACTCCTACACGCAATGTATCATTGGGCACATACACCGAAAAAGTTCCATCGGGATTTAAATGTGTGGAATTAACCATAATTCCTCCGCTCTCGACCCACACCATAAACATGTCTTCCCAAACCGGAGGCGGATCTCCCGCATCCAGATTAACACTTCCATAAATCTGATCGGTGTAATTCACCAATTTGAACCATACCGTATCCCCGGGCTGGACATCGTCCCGATGCGGACCTCCTATAACCCCATATCCCGGAGGAAACGATTCCACATCAATTTCTGCCATATAGATATATCCGCTTTTCACTGGCAATGTTACCATTCCGGTCGTATCATTCATAGCAACCATCCTACCTACGGTATCATTCCAGGCCTGTACTTCAAACATATTGGGAGTAGAGGCAGGAACCCCATTCATCAGCACTTTAGCATAAATAAATGTATCCGGGGAGTAGAAGGTAATATCTTTGGTCATTGCCATTCCACTATCCAGAGTAAAGGTAAAATAAGGGTTATTCCAGGTAACAGGCGCAAGATAATCTGGGTTTAATGATTCATCATCGAAATTAAGGCGGTAGGTTCCGGGAAATAAACCAAACAAATATTGACCATCGCTAAACTCACCCCGTGCCACATCGTTAAAGGTGTTCACGTCTTCTACTCCAATTCGAATATTCCGAAGAAGAGGATTGCCGCTCTCGTCCAGTAATCCACCGGAAATAGTGCATTGCGGGGAGAGGAAAAGGAAATCGACCCCGGTAACTGCTCCATTCACGGTAACGGTTTGCGGTTCTGGCGCAACGTAGTATGTATTGGAATACCAGGGAAGAATGAGATAGTCCCCGGTTTCTCCAATATTAATGGTATAATTCCCATTGGAGTCGGTAACTGCATTCCAGAAAGGAGGATGCTCCAGATCTGTGGTAACCAGGATATTGGCAGGATTGTGTCCGTCATCGAACGAGACCGTACCGGAAACCGTGCCCGCGGGATTGGGCATGGGTAAAATGGTGAGATATCCCTCAGCACTGGTGTTTCCCTCTTTTGCAACAAATCCCCAGTGAATGGGGGCAAAGCCAAAGGGACCAATGGAATTTGTAATAAAGCCATTTAATCCGTCGAGATCGGGTGGACCACCATTGCCAGAACTATCACCATCGGTCACATTATACGTAAACAATTTAACATCGTTGCTGTCCAGCGTCTGGCTGCTATCCAGGTCCATCCAGATCTCGAACGTGACCGTACCTCCAGGTGTACAATCCACCTGCCAGACCAGGGTATCGCCCTGAGTAATCGTGGATACCGGCATCCCGTTCACAAAAAAATTTACCTGGGTTACAGCCAGTGCCATACCATTTAATAGCAAAAAGGTTAAGAGCGAAAGAAATAGCAATTTTTTCATCCTACACCTCCTTTTATCGAAAAGAACGTTATTATCGATAATACAATTTTTGTACCAATAGAGAGCGACCACAGGGGGTACAGAAAATGAGACAATAGTTAGAAAAATGGTCGTGATTGACATGTTTCAGTGCTTATTACTGACGAAATTTGAACCATACTGTTGATTTCATGAACAAAATTTAAACATTTCCCGGAAATCAACTGAAATGCTCATATTAAAATCAACATTTTCCATTTCCATAATAGTCAGATTATGTAAAATTTTTTAACAAATTAAAGTGATTATTTAGATTTTTCCAGAACAAATAGGAGTGATTTAAAGAAGAAATTTGAACCAAGGATTTTTAATCAATCCTGGACCCTTGAGAATTTCAGGAAAACGAGCATTCTTACCTTTTTTCCTTTGATTAAGCATTTTTTACTAATGCAAATTTTTAACTACGCTGCCAGGCAAGTTTGCAAGCATGTTGAAACCTCTTTGTTCAACAAAATTAACACGAAATTATTAAACCGGTTGGAGGAGGATTTACTCCCCCTCCAGCCTGCCTAACCCGAGTTTCCGGTTACGGTTTGCTTTTCGGAAATGGCGGTGGTGATGGTAATTGCGGTTCACTCTTTTTGATCTCTTCCAGTAAATAATCCACCGCTTTGCGTAATTGAGGATCACGTCCCGCTAATCCATCTCCCGGGGTAATATCCACCACCACATCCGGATCGGCGCCGTGGTTTTCCACAATCCACTGCCCTTTCCAGTTGTAAAAACCGACATTGGGTTGCACTGCAATGCCGCCATCCACGGTTTGCAACGCATTGATGATGCCAATAAGTCCACCCCAGGTACGCACCCCAAAAACCTTACCCATCTTCCGGGCTTTAAAATGCTCGGTAAACAATTCCCCATCCGAGCCGGTAAATTCGTTGATAATCGCAGCCATATAGGCATTGCTCACCACCATGGGAAAGCGCATGGGATGGAAATCGCGCGTCCTGGTACCAAAAACCAGCTTCCGCTCCAGCTTATCAATCACAAAATAATTGGTGAAGCCACCACCGTTGTAGCGAACATCCAGAATGAGTCCCTTTTTGTATTTGTTGGCTTTCCAGCCTTCTTCAAACTGTGCCAGCCCTTTTTCATCCATATCATCCATGTGGATGTACCCAATTTGTCCGTTGCTCCATTTTGCCACCAGTGCTTCCCGGGATTTTACCCATTCGTAGCGTCGTAAAGCCCTTTCGGAAGAGAGCGTTTTAATGCGGAAGGTACGGCGATCTTTCGCTTCCGGGGAACTCACTACGGTGATTTCTACTTCTTTGTTGTTTTTGTTCACCAGATATTTTAAATAATTTTCTTTTGTAGAAATTCGCTGCCCATCGATTGCCCAGAGGTAATCTCCTTCCCTCACCTGCACATCTGGAGCATTTAAAGGACTTCGCAAGCGTTTCTCGTAACTGGCTCCCCGATAAATTTTAACAATGCGGTACAAACCCGCTCCGGAATCCGGTACAATATCCACTCCTAACAATCCCGTGCCAATATGTTGAGTCGTTCCACCACGCTCATCCTGCTCACCGCCAAAAATGTACATGTGCGAGGCACAAATTTCGCCCACCATTTCTCGTAACAGACCATTCAACTCATTGCGATTTTTCACCCCGGCCAGCAGCGGTTCGTATGCTTTTCGAACATTCTTCCAGTTCACCCCATGCATATCCGGATCATAAAAGAAATCCCGATACCAGCGCCAGACTTCATGAAATATCTGCCGCCATTCGGCCCGGGGATTCAGCCGCATCTCCAATTTGCTCAATTTCAATTTCCCATCACCTACCGCATGGTTCTGAACCGATTCCAGCCCGATGATGCCTACCGTCTCTCCACTGCGGTAAATTAGATGATGCCCCTGCAGGTTTACACTAAAATCCCCCACCTTTTTAAGCACCGTAATTTGTTTGCCAGCATTCAAATCGTAGGCTTTAATGAAATAATCCTGTACGCTGCCGGGATTGAAAAATTCTTTGATTCCGGGGAAACCGAACCGCTCTTTTCCCATTACCAGCACCACACTTTTACCTGCCCCCAATTTTTTAAAACTTCCGGGGTCGATGGGAACACGGTAAATGCGCTGTTCAATTCCGGTTAAATCAATGCGGAAGGTGGTATCGTTTTTTGCCGTTTCTTCACCGGATTCGTCATCCTCCTCTTCATCTTTCCGGAAAGGTGGTTTTTCGCCTGCTCGCAATTGCACACAGTACACCTGGCTCATCCGAGAAATGATGAAATTATCCTCCGAGGGATCCAGTGCCGGTTGAAAATGCCGCTGGGAAATGAAATAAAGATATTTACCGTTTTTATCGAAAACGGGGTAGAAATCGTCGTGGCTTCCATCAGTTATGCGGTAGCTTTTCCCTTTCTCCAATGAATACAGATAAATTGCGCTGTTCAAATTGGGCTGTACTTTGGAATACACCACCCAGCGGCTGTCCGGTGACCAATCGTATTCGCTGATTTCCCAGAAAAATTCGTAATCTTTTTGATAGGTACACCGGTCAATTTCCTGAATTTTGCCGCTGTTTACATCCACAATGCGTAACCGATAGTCTTTGTCGCCAAAAAGTAACTTCTTTCCATCCGGCGACCACACCGGGTGGTAAGGGTAGGTTTTCAGATTTCGTGTGAGTTGTCGGGCTTCTCCGGAAGTCTCAACCGATTGCACATACAACTGATATTCTCCTGTTTTATCGGAGAAATAGGCAATCTGTTTACCATTCGGGGAAATAACGGGATACCGTTCCCGAATGCCCTGAGTTGTTGTGAGGTTGACCCATTTACCAGATTTCCGATAGATTTTGTAGATATCCCCTCGCGCTTCCACCGCTGCCCATTTACCATCCGGCGAAACGGAAAACCCTCCCAGATGTTTGGAAGGATTTACAAAAGTGGGACGCAATTGCCAGTTATCGGAATGAATGTGAATTTGTAGCAATTCTGTTTTTCCGGTGGCAATCTGGTATCGGTACAATCGACCGGCGTGTTCGAATACAATGGATTTTCCATCGGTTTCCGGGGTGTACACAGCGAAATCGGTGAAGTCAGTTTTTCGAGAAAAGGTACCGGTGCGGACGTTGTAGCTCCAAAGGTTGGCAACGTTCAATTCTCGATCGGAAACAAAGAAGATTTCCTCCCCAATCCAGAGGGGACGCTGGTCAATTCCGGGAAAATCGGCGGTAATGTTCCGGAACTCTCCCGTAGTCAAATCACCAATCCACACATCCTGGGCTTCGCCACCCCGATAGCGCTTCCAGTTGCGGAATTGCCCCGCTCGCCGGTTAAACGCTACTTTTTTACCATCGGGACTGAAGCTCACCCAGGCCGCACGGTAAATGGGGAGTTTTTCCGGGAAACCCCCATTCACACTGACCTGATAAACGAAAGGTCGCACATAACCTGCGT
>JALWDQ010000942.1:0-2140 GCA_027039625.1 Calditrichia bacterium
TAGATGGAGATGAGATTCCCGCGCCGCTCGCCAATGGGCACGTTGGGGTAAATTTCCAGGGAAAGCCGCCGTTTGTCCTTGTGGTTCTCCAGTACAAAGCGGAAATGATCCACCCGCTGTATGGGCTCTACCCCCAGGACTTTACTGATGGCTTGAATATCTTTTTCACTGAAAACAAACTCTTTCAAGCGCTCCATCTCCTCATTCGTTCCGGCGTAAAAATTTAGGCAGAAAAATGGTTTTATCCAAACGAAACATTGGAAAAAGGTGCAAAAAAAACCGCTCTCAGAGTAATTCCGCCAGAGTCGGGAGAGAAATCCATTCTCCATCGCCTATTATTAAACAAACTCGATGAGCCTGGGGGGACAATGCTGTTCCGGGGAAATGATTATTATTTGCAATGAACTCCAACATTCTGCAATGGAAGAATATTTTTCTGTTCCCTCCAGGTGGTTTTTGCGAACGTTAATTCGGTTCTTCAGTTTTTTCTGTCATTTTTTATTTCCCATCCTTGAAATAAAAAACTCTATTTGAAAAAACGTTCTCAGAACTTATTTTATTAAAAGAGAAATCAGGTTTTTAAAAGAACAAATCTTACCGGAGACGCAGGCATGTCAGATTTTTTTCAAAACGGACAGATTGTTACCTTACATCGTTTAACGGATCGTTCGCTGGAAGAGCTGGAGCGCGAGCTGGTGGAAAATGCTATGAAACGACGACTGGCACTGGTATTGCCCTCCCTTTATTCCGAACTGGAGAGTCCTGCCTTACCTCATATCGTAAAAGAGCTAAAACAGGTGGATTACATTAATGAAATCGTCATCACCATGTACCGCATGAATGAGCAGCAATTTCAGCATGCTCGGGAATTCTTTTCGGTGCTGCCCCAGCGCTGGAGAATCATCTGGAACGACGGCCCCCGCATGAAAAACCTCTACAAACATCTGGAAAAAATTGGAATAGAAATTGGCGAACAGGGTAAGGGAAGCCAGAGCTGGATGGCTTTCGGATATGTGCTGGCCAAAGGGCAGTCCAACGTAATTGCATTGCACGATTGCGACATCCGGAATTACACCCGCGAACTGCTGGCGCGTCTGGTGTATCCCATGATGCACGCCACCCACCCTTTCGACTTCTGCAAAGGATACTATTCCCGGGTTTCGAACCGAATGCACGGTCGGGTTACCCGGCTCTTTGTGACACCTCTCATTCGTGCCCTGAAGACCATGCTGGGAGCACTGGATTTTCTGGAATATCTGGACAGTTTCCGCTACATTTTGGCCGGGGAATTTACCATGAGCCTGGAACTGGCGCAGCGCATGCGTATTCCCTCGGACTGGGGGCTGGAAATTGGTGTGCTTTCGGAAGTTCACCGCAACACGGCCCTGCATCGGATTGCTCAGGTGGATATTGCCAAAACCTACGAGCACAAACATCAGCAAATTTATTGGAACGATATGGAAGCGGGACTCCTAAAAATGGCTACCGACATTGCTAAATCGCTCTTCCGCACGCTGGCTGCCCAGGGCATTGTGTTTACCAACGAATTTTTCATCACCCTGAAATCCACTTACCTGCGTACGGCACGGGACTTCATTGGCCGCTACGCCATGGATGCCTCTCTCAATGGTCTGGAATATGACCGGCACGAAGAAGCTAAAGCAGCCGAAAGTTTCGTGCAAAGTATTATTCGTGCGGGACAGGAATTACTGGAGAATCCCTTCGAAACCTCATTCATTCCCAACTGGAACCGGGTCATTGATGCTGAACCCCGCTTTTTCGAAATGCTTATCGATGCGGTGGAAGCGGACAATTCCTGATCTTTCCGTTCGCTGGGCACAGGGATAGGGGTGGTTAATCAAAACGAAACGTTTGATTTCGGAATGAGTTATCCGGCTTATATAGATACGATTCAGCAACCCGATTTTCCCCGCCGGTTACAGGCTGCACGTCAGCTTCTGTCCTCCTGTACGGTGTGCCCCCGACGTTGTCGGATAAACCGCTTGCAGGGAGAAGTGGGAGAATGTGGAGTACCGGAACATCCCATCATTTCCAGCTATTTCCCCCATTTTGGAGAAGAGGCACCGCTGGTGGGTTCCGGGGGCTCTGGCACTATTTTTATCGCCGGGTGCAATCTGGG
>JALWDQ010000943.1:0-2138 GCA_027039625.1 Calditrichia bacterium
AAGCCATCAGGGCAAAGTTGAGCAGCACGGTAAGGGCAATGGGGGAAACCGCCAGCAGCCCTCCGCCCACCGAGCGCAGTTGAATCATCAGAATAATGCTCACCAATACGAAGGCGATAGCCAGGCTCTGCAACTGGCTCTTTACCAGACTCTCGTCCAGCCGGGTAAAGATGGTGGGCATTCCAGTTTGTACGTAGCTCACCTGTATGGGATCGCCGGAGATGCCCAGCGATTGAGCCTCCTGCCGGGGAATGGCCACGTGCTGTTCGTTCAACACCCAGAGGTCGTCGCGCAAATCATCCCGGAAATCGGGATTGTTGCGCAGCTCCCCGGGGAAGAGCGGCAGCAATTGTTCCACCGCAACAGCCACCTTCCGGTGCTGGTAGAAATCGCGTAGAATCACCTGAAGGGAATAGGCTGTTTCCTGAATGGCTTCCGTATCGGAAAGCTGGGATTGGGGCAAATGGCGGCGCAGGATTCCCTCCAGTGTCTCTCCCGTGGGAACGGTGCCGCGGGAAAGGGCACCTACAGTTGCCCGAATGATGCGATCAATGCGGCTCTCGCTCTCCACCTCGATTTCCGATTCATCCCAGAAGAAATCCCGTAACCGCTCCTGCAAACTATCCAGCATAGTCCCGGGAAAATCCACCCGCTCGATGTTCCACAATTGGTCAATAGCGCGGGTCAGTTGCAGACTGTCCGGTAGATCGCCCCCGTAGTAGCGGGCGTCCAGCAAAATATTTTCCGCCAGATGCGCGGTCAGGACCTCACGCAGCGGGGAGGCACTGACTTTCACCGCTTTCACCGTCACCAGGGTGGTGTCCATGCGCCGCCGCAAAATAGCGTTGATGCGGTTCACCGCCCGCTGAATCTCCCCGGTGTCCCAGTTGGCCTGGGAAGCCTGAATAATCCCTTCGCTGGCATCGGCATTCACCAGTTGCTCCATGATGCTCTCGTTTTCGATGAAAAACCACAGGTTAGCCACCCCTTCGCGGGTGTCGGGAATGGTGTAGTGGCCGTTCATCACCCGATTCATTTCGCAAATCAGGTCGGCTACGCTCTGCGGTTTGCTGATGTCCGGCACGGTACGCAGGTACTTCTCCAGCCGCCGCATTTCCTTCAGCACAAAAGGATTCTTCAAATCGCCCTTTACCACAATTTGCACCTGGTAGGAGCCGCCGAAATTCTTTTCCATCATATCCTCGGCGATGCGGATGTCGGTATCTTTGGGGAAGTATTCCAGCATATTCACCTGGCGATGCAGCCGGGGGAGTCCCAGCAGGGCCAGCAGCACAATAACCACCGAACCGCCCACGATGAGTTTCTCCCGCCGTAACACAAACGCAGCCAGGCGATCCATTAGATGCACAATGAGGTGGGATTCTTTCCCTTCGGCGCTGCGCTTCATCCGGGGCGGTTTCAGGTAGGAAAGTACTGCGGGGAGGAAGGTGATGGAAACCACCAGGGCAAACAGCACCCCAATGCCGGTGAAGATTCCGAAATGGGTCACCGAGGTGAGGTACGAACCGACAAAAGAGAAAAATCCGATAAGGGTGGTAACTCCCGCCAGAATGATGGGGACTCCCACCTCTGCCAGCGCGGCGCGAATGCAGCTTTTCACTTCCTGGCAATGGTGCATTTCTTCCTTGTACCGCGCAATCATGTGGATGCCGTAAGCCGAACCCACTGCAATAAGCACCACCGGCATGATGTTGGAAATAATGGACAGTTCCACCCCGGCCATCACCATCAGTCCCATGGCCCAGGTGGTGCTGATGAGCACGGTGATGAGGGGCAGCACCACCCCGCGCACGGTGCGGAAGCTGAAGTAAAGCACCAGCACCAGTACCAACACCACCACCGGTACCAGCCGGAACATATCCTGTAAGATGATGTTGTTGATTTCGATCATCTGCATGGGCAGACCGGAGAAGTAGAGGTGGTAGTTTCCCGCCTCCTGGCGAGCCAGGCGCTGGATCTGTTCCGCCACCGCCTGTTTATCTGCCTTTTGCTGGATGCGGGCAATAATGATGGTAATCCGGCCATCCGGGGAGACGATGCGGCCGTTGTACATGTCCTTGGACAGGGTGTACTCCCGCAGATGCTGCAGTTCCCGGGGATCGGAGGGAATGTTATTG
>JALWDQ010000944.1:0-2138 GCA_027039625.1 Calditrichia bacterium
ATTGTTCTCAGGTTTTAGAATAACTTCCCGGGACAGCGGTTCTTTTTTCAACAAAAAGGCCAGACTTAACAGTTGTTCGAACTGAAATTGTTTGAGCTTGCGCACCAGACCCCCAGGACGCACATTCTGTACCAACTGCGCATCGGCTTTTCCTCCGTAAAAATCCACATGCAGCCAGCCGTAACGCATGTCCGTGGTAATTTCATTTTGTTTGAATTTTTTGGTGGTCTTAACCCGGATAACGGTACCATTCTTCTTCTCGGAAATGCTCACCCCGGTGATGTTGTAATTCCCCCGGGACATGGTGAGCAGCCCGGTGCTTTCGTTGTAGGTAAAGTGGAGCGAGGTATGCCGGTTTAAAATGCCAATAAAATATTGAATCGGGATGAAAATTTCATCATTCTGCCACAGTGCGGGCATGGGCATCTGGTAGGCTTCTTTATCCACAATCACAAAAGCGTTGTTGGCTGTAACCACCACCTGATGGTTGGGCAGGTAGAGCACAATCTTGCGCTTGGTATCGTTGAAGTAGGTGTGAAAATTAAATCCTCCGGCAAATTTGAAGGCAGAGATGTAAGCAATTTTATGATTCCACCAGATGGGAAGTTTAAAGGGGGAAAGCCCCTCTTTTTGAATGGTAACGCTGGAGAGCCCGATGGTGTCGTTCAGGGGAATGAACAAACGGGGGAAAGCCGTTCCGAAGGCGTTGCTAAAACGGAAAGTGAGCGCCCCCAGGAGCGGTAAGTGCTTTAAAAATTTTCGTCTGTCCATTTTTTCCCTGAAAAATTAATTTTCCCAAAAATCTAAATTAATACAATGATATGGCTATTTCAATATATATCACAGAATCCGCAGCCCGCCTTCTACCACCCGGGCAGGGTTAAATTTTCCTTTTCGCCAGTAAAGAAGAACGATTCTATCTCTTCTAAAATAAAGTGTCTCTCCCCCTTCATGAATTGATTTGGGTAACAAATGAGGAAATTTGTTTTGCACAGGGGAAGGAGTTTAAACTTGTTGTGTCAAGATAGAAAAAAAGAAAATCAGATTACTGGAATTTCGTGGTTTTATTGAAATTGTGCTAAGAGATTCTTCATCCTCCTCACGCAGGGTATTGAGATGCCTCATCCTGCCGACACAAGGTGTTGGGATTTTTAGCTTTGCCGGAGCAGGAAATTCTTCGCTCTGCTGGCGCAGAAGATTCTTCGCCCTGCCAGCGAAGGGTGAAGAATGACAGGTTGCTGTAATTGGTGTAAAATTAAGCAAATAAAAAACCTATTCGAACATTTTATTGGCAGAACGGGTTTGTTTAAATTTTATAATTATAGTTGGTTTCTCCCTCTGGCTTCCGGTAAATTCCGGAGAAAAAAAGGTTGATATGATTATTGGTTTAATTTCGGACACGCACAATAAATTACCTCGCCGCGCCATAGAAGTGTTGCAGTGTGCAGAGTTAATTTTACATGCCGGCGATATTGGAGAGGCCTACATTTTAGGGAAGTTAAACCAGCTGGCTCCTACCCGCGCCGTTTATGGAAACACAGATATGTATGGATTAGCTCAGGAGCTCCCCGCCAGATTGTCCCTCAATCTGGAAGGAATCGAGTTTTTGTTAATTCACAATATTGGCAATAAAAGAGATTTTGTGTGGAAGATAAAACGGGGAGATTTCCGGCCGGAGCCGCAAGTTATTGTACACGGGCATACCCATCGCCCGGAATACGAAACCTACCAGAACTATCTTTTTATCAATCCCGGTTCGGCCAGCCAACCCCGCCACGGGTATCCCACCTCGGTTGCCCTTCTGGAAATCGCCCAGGGTAAAGTTGAAGATTTCGAACTTGTGGAGATTTAACCCGGTTCCCTTTCGGTTTGAAAATATCGCAATTAATCCTGAATGTTCATTCCAATAAGTAAAAATTTCCGGGGTGTTAAATTCCGGAATGCTCAGTTAGTGAAAATTCTTCGCAAATGAGAATAAATTACCCCATTGGTTTTGGGTGGTTCATTTTTCCCCGGTAAACGTTGAGGAATTTAAGGGGGTTCCCAAATAAAAAAAGGATTAATCGGGCAGGATTAATCCTTTTCCAGAAGGCAATCTGTAATTCAACAGAAAAATTGGGTTATGCGTACACTTCCTT
>JALWDQ010000945.1:0-182 GCA_027039625.1 Calditrichia bacterium
TTTGAAAATTCAGAGATATTCCGGTAATTAAGGGAGGTCTGCATTCTGGTTTCGAATTCGTTGCGTCGCCGGGTAATCTCTTGCGCCGGGAGGGGAAATAGTAGAGGAAACCGATTAATTACCTTTTACTTCACCAGCACCACTTTGCGGGTGATTGCTGCAGAGGGCGCCTGGAAATGGAG
>JALWDQ010000945.1:192-2136 GCA_027039625.1 Calditrichia bacterium
AATTGTCACCGGCAATGCCCTGACCAAATGAAATGCCAGGGAGAGCCGGGAATTAAACGGATTGGGATAAATCGAGAGCAAATGAATGGTCTCGGGTGGATTCACAGGCTCCCGGATAATCTTCAGGGGATCTGCCATCAGAAACGGCTGATAATCCACCAGCCCGTATGCGGGATTATCCGGCTGATGCACGATGCGGGCTTCAATGCTATCGGGATCGTTCGTTCCCCACCAATTCCCCTCGGCCATAATGGGCAGGGAATTGTTGTTGTACAGCTCGTACTTCCGCGAACCAATTCCGTTGCCCACAAATCGGTTGCCTCCATCGTCGGTGGTATCGGCATTGGAGAGATTACCCAGATTGGGTTGGGCACCGTTCACAATCGCAACGCCGTAAAAATGTCCCTGAATCGTATTCCGCCGGATGACCGGCTGATTGGAGCCATTGCAGGCAATGCCAAATCCAAAATAAAGGGTATCGGGATTGATATTGTTGTTCAGCAACGTATTATGGTCAATTACGGGATTGGCGCCGCCCTGGTAGCACAGAATGCCGTAGGCACAATTTTCGATGTGGTTGTTACGAATAAGCGCCTGGGACTCCCCCCACAGCACAATACCCCCGCTTTTATTATTTCCACCCACAATGGTATTCTCTTCGATGACGGGGGAATTCACTCCCTGCAGCCCTACGGTAATGATGACATAGGGCGAAGCGTTCTCGAAATTGTTATCCCGGAATTCGTTCCGGCGCAGGATGGGAGAGGAATTCAGGGTCATTTTTACCGTGTAACGCCGGTTGTGCACAAAGCGATTATCCTCAATCACCGCCTGCGACCCCAGCATATCGATGGCGCCGTCTCCGTTATCCCGAAACAGGCAGTGCCGGATGATGGGATGGGCAGAAATGGCCCGCACGCCCCATTCCGCAAAACGTACGCTGCAATATTCCATCCGGGAAGTGGTGGTGGTGTTCCGAAATTCTATTCCGGAATAATCCCCGTAAAACTGATTGCCCGAGGTAAAGTACACCGAATCCTGCTCCTGCCCCAGAGCCAGCAGGGTGCCGTACACCTGTAAGGTTAGACTCCCCGAGACATCCTGAAACACCAGACTATCTCCGGGAGAGAGGGAAAGGGTATCGGTGGAGCTCACCGTCACGCTCTGGGAGAGGTAGAAGGTGTGCCCACTTCCCACCACCGCCCCATTGCTGTGCGCCACCAGACTATCTGCCGTCCAATGAACGCCGGTACCGGGAGTGGAAAAATCGGCTTGCAGGGGCAGCGAAAAAATCAGTATTCCAAGCAGATACAGGCGCCATTTCATGGCATCTCCTCCGACATGTTCTCCTTGCCTGCTTCTTTGAGAACCTCCTGAACTAAAAAGGGAATATCCACCAGCAAATCCTGGCGGGGATAATTAAGAAAGATGGAATACAATCCCACTACGAAGTACACATTCATGTTGTAGGAGGAAAAGGTAATCCAGTACTCCACCACTCCTAACGCAATCAGGGCAGCACCCATGAACCACACCGTTTTAAAGCGGCGTTCCAGCTCCCGAAGGAGCAACCGCATTAATTGGCGGGCATCTGCTTCCGGATGCTCTCCCAGCAGTTCCTCCAGCCTATTCTGGAAATATTTGATTTTAAAAAATTTCCGTTTGTACAGGAAAATCCCCACCGCTAGCACCAGAGCCAGCACAAAAAAGACCTGATCCAGTGTTTTATAGGTTCCCGGGGATAAAGGAATCCCTTTACGAAATTGCAAATGGTGTAAAAAAGAAACTCCGTACACCACTACGCTCACCAGAAATACGATTTGCCAGTACAACTTAATTTTGCGAAGGAATTGATCGATAAGCACCGCCAGACCGGTTTGAGCCATGATCATTCTCCTGAATTATTAACTCAAATGAAACCATCCAACACAAACAGCGTGCAGT
>JALWDQ010000946.1:0-6570 GCA_027039625.1 Calditrichia bacterium
TATTTTTAAACAAATACTATGAGTGGCAATATGCATGATATTGTTAAAATATAATTTTGATTTTCGTTTTTACACAGCCTCTGAAGCCATGGGCTAGTAGCTGTCAGCCACTTCGTGGCTTCTTGCTGCGCCATCGGGACGTTCTTTGTGTTTAACGCCTGGTTCCTAAAAATTTATTCGCATTTTACGATTCATCAAAACATTTACTTTTGCTGGGGAAAAATTGACGTCCCATATTTCTCTTTTTGTTAAAGCCAAAAGGGCGAAAAAGACGCCAGATTAGAAAAACATTCTTCTCGCATTCTTTTTAGAAGAATCCTATCCGATACCGATTCTGTCCATCCTTCCAGAAAAACCGCTTTCAGCAGCACAGAACAGCGCAAATTTGCCCGAACCAATTAATTCAAAATTCTTAACTCATCATTCAAAATTCCCTCTGTCGTCCCTACGGGACTTTAGATGGGTGGAGGGGCTTTCTTTCCCATGGCTGAAGAGGCTGTGTAAAAATGCAATGTCAATAGAATAATTATTCATTGATATTCAAAGTACAATATAGCCCCGAGCTTCTTTCGCAGAATCCCTACGGGAAGCTCGGGGAATTTATACACCCCACTAAAAATTGGGCTTTAGCCCCATTTTAGGCTAAAGCCTGATTTATTGAGGTGGATTCTGAGATCCACGAGCTCAAGCTCGTGGCTATAATAAAAATCAGTGCAAATTGATATTTTTTAAAGATATTCCTTGAATTTTAGGATTTTTGAAAATGAACAGATACATAATATTATTGTGTTGTTGACTTAATGATGGAGTCATAGAGTACGTAAAAAAACACTAAATTCAGTAAGGGATAAAAGTAACTCTACGCTTTTTACTGCCGCAGTTTTACTTAAATATGGTAAATTGCAATATACATGATATTGATTAAATATTCTTCTGATTTTCATTTTCACACAGCCTCTGAAGCCATGGGCTAGTGTCTTTCAGCCACTTCGTGGCTTCTTGCTGTGGCAGCGGGACGCTCTGCCCGTTTTCTAAAAATTTTAATCTAAACTTACGTTTTACCAAAACATTTACTTTCGTTAAGCAAAAATCGATGTTTCCCGTTATCTTTTTTTTACACAGCCAAGAGTACAGACACGGCGTTAAATTCAAATAGAGCTCTTCTTGCATTCTTTTTAGAAGAATCCTATCCGATATCGATTCTGTCCATCCTTTCAGAAAAACCGTTTTCAGCAGCACAGAACAGCGCAAATACGCCCGAACCAATTAATTCAAAATTCTTAACTCAAAATTCAAAATTAATTATTTCAGCATGGGGATTTTCACTCCCTTTTCCCGGGCAAAACGGATGGCTTTTTCGTAACCGGCATCGGCATGGCGCATTACACCCAGGCCGGGGTCGTTGGTCAGTACCCGTTTCAGGCGCATCTCCATCATCTCCGTACCATCCGCCACAATCACCTGACCGGTATGCAGGGAATAACCGATGCCTGCACCACCGCCATGATGAAAGCTGACTCAGGAGGCCCCACTCACCGCATTGACAGCAAAATTCAGAAGAGGCCAATCGGCAATGGCATCGGAGCCGTCCTTCAAAGCTTCCGTTTCGCGATTGGGAGACGCCACCGAGCCGAAATCCAGATGGTCGCGCCCGATGACGATGGGTGCTTTCACCCGGCCTTCCCGCACCAGGCGGTTGAATAATGAACCGACTTTATTCTAATTTCCATGTGAATGCATCCCTTAGCAATTCTTTTTTCGAAAATGCAGGATTGAATGTTTTAAAAATTTATGTTAACATGTACCTGAAAATGGTGCTGGTTCCAGTAACTTGCAGGTTGGTTTTTATCTTTTTTCAAAAAATAGGTTTTGGATTTTAAACGAGAACCTGACACCTGGAGGACAAGACCTGTCATTTTTCAGCAGGCATGAGTCTGATGTGAGAAAAACACATGGATGAGAAACAGCAAAGGGGCAAATGAACAAAGGTTCTGAAATTGAAATCGCCGTACATCTAATATTTTCTCGTTGCAGTTTTAAACAAGGTTCCTTTAAAATACCGCTTGCCATAGGTTCAAGATTTTTACTTCATTTAAAATGGATTTAACCGGTCAAATTTTCATTTTAGATTAACCAGAGGTACGGAGAGACAAACTATGAAATCCCAGGGGAAGAAGGAGAGGATTCCCCGGCAAGTTCAACCCCGCTACCAGGAAATTTTAGCACAGATTGAGAAAGTGTGCGGGGAGTTGCTGAACGAAGAGTACCTGGAACTGGGACGCAAACTGTTGGGGAAACTGGCCCGTAAACGACTGTCTCCCATTTTGCGGGGTAAATCGGAAATCTGGGCCTGTGCCATCATGTACGCACTGGGTACCGTAAATTTTTTGTTCGACCCCGAGATGATGCCCCATGTGAGACCGGATGACCTGTGCCGGGCTTTCGGAGTAAATCGACGCACCGGAGAAACAAAAGCCCGGGAAATCCGGAAAATGTTCCACATGTTCCCGATGGTCCCGGAATGGTCGCTGGAAAGCAGTCTGGATGATAATCCCCTGGTGTGGTTTCTGGAAGTGGATGGCATTGTGGTGGACATCCGGAGAATGCCCCGGGAGATTCAGGTACAGGCTTATGAGCAGGGGCTTATTCCCTATATTCCCGCAGACCGCACCAGGAAGGATGCAGATGATTTACCTCTGTAAGCGCAAAAAGGGCAGATCGTTCGACCTGCCCTTTTACCTGGAATAACCGGGAATATTCTTTTCACTTCATGAGCAGCATGCGTCTTATTTGCTGAAAATTCCCCGCTTTCATCCGATAGATGTACACGCCTGAACTTAAGAGTTGCCCTTCGCTATTCCGCCCATCCCAATTAACTTCGTACGTCCCCGCAGCCATTTGCTGATTTACCAGAGTTGCCACCCGTTGCCCCAGGGTGTTGTACACATCCAGCGTAACGTGGGTGGCGTGGGGAATTTCGAAACGAATGCTGGTTGTAGGATTGAACGGATTGGGGTAGTTTTGCGAAAGAGCAAAGCGTGAGGGAATTTCGGGTAAAGGATTCAGCACAATTGCCGTGGGCCAGTTAATGTTGGTGAAATTGGTGTTGTGGGTGAAGTTCTCCACCACATTCCCGGTATTGTCGGTAAATTGCACCCGCCAGGCGTGGTCGGTGGGTGGTGGATCGTACACCCCATTTCCGTTGTGGTCGGCGTAAAAATCGGCCCGATAGTTCCCACCCGGCTGAATGCCAGGTACAAACACCGTAAAATTGCTGGTAAGTACGCTATCGATGCGTACCCGCCCCACTTCATTACCGGTGGCTTCGTCCACCACCCGGAGTTCGAACAGTTCCCCTAAATGAGGTGTCATTTCCAGTAAGTTCATGGTAAATAAGTAATCCCAATCCACGGTGGTAAAGTTGGTGTTATGGGTGAAATCCTGCACCACGTCGCCGGTAGTGCTGTTAAAATAAAACTGCCAGGCATGGTCGGTGGGTGGAGGGTCGTTGAGGAAGTTTCCGTTTAAATCGGCGTAAAAATCCACCTGGTAATCGTGACCCAATTGCACTCCGGGCAGAAAGACGGTAAAATCTGCCGCAGGAATGAACTCCACCCGCGTGCGACCCATTTCCAGCGTGTCAGTTAAATCCAGCACCCGTAATTCGAACAATTGTCCCACATGGGGACTCATGCCCAGCAAATTCACAGTAAGCAGATAGCGCCAATCGATATCCACGAAATTGAGATTGTGGGTAAAATCCAGTGTCACATCGCCGGTTACAGAGTTTGCCTCCAGCCGCCAGGCATGGTCGGTGGGAGGGGCATCGTATATTCCGTTTCCGTTGTGGTCGGCATAAAAATCCACCCAATAGCTGTGCCCGGCAAGCAGCACGTGCAAATCCACACTGAAATTTGCAGAGGGTATAGAGGAAACAACTTCCCGCCCCACTTCTTTCCCCGTGGCTTTGTCGATGACCCGGATTTCCAGCTTTTCTCCCAGATGCGGGGACATTCCGTTAAAATTAAGGGTGAGTTTAAAAAAGGGCGTGTCGCTGGCATCTCCCGGAGCGCTAACCAGAGAAGCATTTCCGGGATTGGGGTTACCCATCGACCAGAGGCCGTAGGGATCCTGGAGTTCCTCTCCGTTGGAAACGCCATCATTATCAGCATCCAGGCTGGCCAGGAAGGCATTCCATTCCACATTCCCCGAAGCACCTGGCGCAGTAAGAAATTGCCTCTCCACCAGCTTGCCGAAATTGTTCCGTGGCCCGCCCGGAGTTACATGACAGTTAGCACAGGAAAAAACCGAACCGTTGGGTATTTGATTTACCCGAAACGAGCGCGCCTGGAGCCCGATGGCAAATAAAAACAATAGCAAGATCAATATAGTATATGAAAAATGGGGTCTCATAATACTACTCCTTTTTTAGTGAAACTAAATCATTATTACTGCTTCCCCTTCGCAGGAAAGGCAGGGAAGGATTTAAATTTATATCCCGGATAAACCAGAAAAAAATCTATTTTAATTTACAGGTGTTGATGCCCAACAGGCTGTACAGCGGACACCAGTTCAAAAATGCCGTAAACAGAGGGATAATTCCAATGAGCCCCACCAGCTGTGAAAATAAAATCCTGCTCCCAGGATCACAATTCCCACGATAATCCTCAGAATGCGGTCTGCTTTTCCCACATTATGTTTCATGACGACCTCCTTTTTTATTTAGTATTTCAGTGCATATAATAAGATTAATTAATGAACTGTGGTTTTTTTAGTATACCCGGGATAATCAGTTATCCCGGATCCGGACAAACCCAATCGTTTTTTCGGAAAAATTGGTCCCACCATAGCAGTGAAATTTTCCATCTAAAAGCATTTCGTTCCGGTCTTCTCCATATTTGAAGTCATTTAACTACCCTGATGGCATTTAAGAAGTCGGATAATCTGAACTCCCAATCGCCAGTTGTTATTCTGGGCAGGAATATCCGTACCCGCCAGAAATTGAGCGCTTTTGAAAAATTTATTATTCGCCAGAATGAATTTGACCTGATTCTTCTGGTGAGTAGCCACCTGGAACTCGGTGCTGAATAACGATGTAACCAACCAACCCATTATTAATAGAAGCAAAATGTGAAGTCTCATGGTCTTACTCCGGATTAGTTATTCTGGGTGCCTTCATTAATCCATTTTTAATGGAATCGATTGTGGCGCTGGAGAGAGGAGTTCCTCCCAGGGGAATTTGAGCGGTTCCATTTCCGGTGTGTTTATCAATCAGATAGCTGTGGTCTGCGTCTCCCGGTTTTACTCGCAACATCCCCGGATTCTGGCTGCTGGGTACATTCACCAGCGCAGAATACGCTTTACCGGATTGCAAGTTCAATCCCGCTTTCGGACTTCCCCCACTGTGGCATCCGGAACTGGCGCAGAGAGGGGTGAGAACCTGTTGCTGGATTTCGCTAAAATGACTCAATTTAATCCCGGGGTTGGGTTGTTGTTCCAGAGGGGTGTCTTTGGAACAATTATTCAATAAAAATAATCCGGCAATTAGCAATAAAACATTTATGAATTTCATGTGATGTTCCTCCTTAAATTTATTTCTCCAGTTTGTGAATCTGGACAGAACATGTGCAGATGGCTTAACTTTGTTAGAACACATTTTTTAGTTTGCCACCATTATTTTGAAATTTATTTCGCTGAATAAAATGGGACAACCTTTCTGGTTTTTGTAAATCAGGTCGATTTATTTATACAAATAAGTACACATACCAGATTTAATATAATGAGGGTGTGGCACATTTTTTTGTAACTTTGTTACATTGAACAAATTTTTTTCGATTTAAATATTAGCGAGAATGTGAGTGCCGGTGGTTACTGGTAAAAGGACGGGGCAGGAATGCCCTGGCAGTTTTTCCGAATGAGAGGAACTCCCTTGCTCGTTCCCTGTTATTCTAAGCGCAGCCCAGCGTAGCGAAGAATCTTAATTGCGTTGCACGGAAGGTATTTTGTTCGAATCAAAATAATGGAGCTGAAAATGGATAATACCAAATAACAAATAACAAATCCCAAATAACAAATCCCAAATAACAAATCCCAAATAACAAAATAATAAAATAACAAATCCCAAAAAAACAAATACCAAATAACAAATCCTAAACGATTTGGCAGATTCTTTCCAAACGTAATTATGGCGTTATTTTTTATTCGTGTTCATTCGTGTGATTCGTGGTTAAACACCTATTCGTTTGATTCGTGTGCAAAGCAGTCGGACGTAATTGCGGAAATAGGTCGTTTCACCATCGAATTCAAAACCCTGATCTCGTAAAATGGTGGGCCAATCCCGGTTGATGAAATCTTCTGCCAGCTCGCACTCCACTTTCCGGATGGCAAAACGGGCGTACCAGGGGGACTCGTCCACGGAAAACTGGTTGTAATCCAGAATGCAGAATCGACCTCCTTCGCTCAGATTTTGGCGAACGTTTTCGATGATTTTAACCCGATCTTCCTGCTCGAAACCGTGCAGGACAAAAGAAATGAAAGCGACTGTGGCCGGTTCGGGGAGCCGGAAGGGTT
>JALWDQ010000947.1:0-2133 GCA_027039625.1 Calditrichia bacterium
ATGTCAACTTATTCTCCCCATCACATTGCCACCTATTTACATAAATTGGCTTCAGAATTCAATTCTTTTTATGCGCACACAAAAATTCTTGATGAAAAAAATTCTGACTATCAATACAATATCAACCTAACAGAAGCCGTCGCCCAAACAATCAAAAACGGACTGTATCTTTTGGGGATTGAGACGGTGGAGAGGATGTAGTTACTATGAATTTATAGTTCTTACAAAATATTTATCTCTCGTTTGGGAGTGACGAATGCATAAAATTGTAATATGTGGCAGGTGGTAATTGTTGGATGTCTTGAATATTATAATTTGATTATAATAAAATGGTAAATAAAAATAAAATCAATATGCATAAATTAAATAAAAAGTATTTACAACAGATAAAGAAAGAAGCTCGATCAAGGCGGAGTAAAAAGTTATTTGTAATAGGATTTATTGGAGTAACGGGGGTAGGAAAGTCATATGTAGCCAAGCTAATTTCTAATAAATTAAATTTATATATTGCCAGTAATGATAAAATTAGGCGTTTTTTGAACGATGAAGGTATGGAAGGTGTTAATCCACAACAAAACTTATTACAAGAAATTGCCGAAAGTAGTTCGAAATATTTATTTGAAAATCAGATAAGTCACATTATTGATGCTGATTTGTTAAAATTTTATAAGGTAGCTAAGAAGAACGCCAATAAATATGGTGCAAAATTTTTTTTAATCAGATTATATTGCCCGGAAAGAATAATTTTAGATAGATTGAAAAAACGAAAAAAAGACGATGATAATTTTTCTCATGCTGGGGAAGAGATATATTTTGTCAGAAAGCAATTGCATAAAGATACGAATATTTCAAAAGAGGATATTTTTTTCGAAATAAATACGGAAAAAGATGTAGAAAAACAGGTCTATGATTTTATTGATTTATTAACCAAGAGAGGCGTTATATAATTTTATGGGAAATGAAATATTAACATTACATAAAGAGACTTTGGAAAATATGCAAATACCGGAAGAGATGGCGAATGATTTTTGGCTGGCTTTTTGGGCTGGCTTTATGCACTATCGTAATATGCGCAAGGAAAGATTGCCTAAGGCTGTAGAATTGATGTATATAGCATTATGGCAACCGGGGAATATACAAAATGTCATTCGAAATGGTGGGCATAAAGTTAGCCAGGAAAGAATATCACAAAGAGTAAGTGATATTAAAAAAATTTCCAAATATGCCAATAGAAATAATCAGCCATCGTTGGAGATTTTTTCGAAAGCATTGAAGCAAGCATTTAGACATGGAGCTGAGGTTAAAATCAAAGGTGATAAAGTTTATTATAACAGGGATAATATCGCAACATATGCCGAGGGGCTCTATTCCGGCGTAGAAACAGCAATAAACGAATTTTGGGACGAGTATAATGCCAGGGTAATTATTTGGACTGCTGGAGATAGCTCTCGTTGGAAGTGGCAGTTCTATAAAGTTGCAAGCTCCTTGAATAACATCAGAAGAAAGCATGATTTTGGCGAAGATAAAAGTGATAGGTTGTCTATTATTGCTGAAACTTTTAAATTAGATTATTTACAAGATTCTTGTCAAAAACTGATAGATATGGGAGTAGATAAAATAATTTTCGTAGAAGATAAATTAAAGATGCTGGAGGAAGGGTCTGCAATTATACGAAAACAGCCTGTAAAATCTATCTCTGTTTATATGCAAAACTCATTAAACAATGAAAAAGAGACAAATGAGGATTACATAACAGTTGAAGGATTTAAAGACATTAAGGAGGAGTTAGAGAAAAAAGGATTAATTGAAGTAGGGGATAATATAGGAATGATAATTGACTTTGATGATGTTTTGAGTAATAATAATTTTACAAATGCTATTTGGATTAATGCGATTGTTAAGACTCTTTTAAAAAATAATTGGATAAATATTAATAAGAACGAAAAGGAATAAGCTAATATTTACAAGAATGGTTTATTGGTGTTGAAAAATAATCATGACTGAAAAATTAGTAAAAGATTTCAATAAAAGCAAAAGTTAAAAACATGGGGTTAAATTTTCTAGAGATAAAAAAGAATACTTCTGAAATTGCAGAGAAGGATGTAGAGTTGAAAGAGTTTTATAAGCAAACGA
>JALWDQ010000948.1:0-6555 GCA_027039625.1 Calditrichia bacterium
ATAGAAGATATTTTCCAGGCGCCGTTTTTTACCAAAAATGTGAAAATGAGTGTTCGCATCCCCGCTCTGGCCGAAATTTTCCCCGAAGCACAGTTTTTATACATCCGCCGGGAGCCCTGGCATGCAGCCGTATCTATTCTCCGCATTCGGCGGCAACATCGCCTCCAATGGTGGTCGGTAATGCCCCGGGAAATAGATTCTTTTCGTTCTCTTCCCGACCTGGAACAGGTTTGCCATCAAGTGTACTGGGTAGAAAAGAATATCGAAAGCGATCTGGAGCAATTTTTCCCTCAAAGTTACAGCAAAGTTGCTTATCGGGAAGTGTGCGAGCATCCCCAGGAGGTTCTTCATTCGGTACAACAGTTTCTGGAAAGCAAAGGGATTCATCTTTCCACGCAGGATATTCCTGAAAACCTGGCGTTTAAAGTGTCGGAACCGCAGGCAGATGAATGGGTTTCGCGTGAGGATATTGAAAAGATCAAAGAAATTTTAAGCAACCTATACGGAAAGAGTAATCTGATATAATGAATCGCAAAGCGCTGTATCAAAAATTGTGTGAAAACGAAGCGAAGATTCCCATATTTTCCCAACCCTGGTGGTTGAATGCCGTGATGGGTGAAGAGAATTGGGATGTGGTGCTGGAAGAGAAAAATGGAGAAATTCTGGGGTGTTTCCCTTTCACATTTCGCAGGAAATGGGGCCAGATGATCATCACCATGCCGCGATTAACCCCCTGGCATTATATTTATTTAAAATATCCGGAAGGCCAGAAATACGCCACCAGATTAGCGTACGAAAAACGAATTATGAGTGCTCTGGTTCGGCAATTACCCAAAACAATGAGCTTTCACCAGAAATATCATTACGCCTTTACCAATTGGTTGCCTTTTTACTGGGCAGGATATCGCCAGACCACCCGTTATTCGTATGTTCTGGAAGATTTAACCGATTTGCAGGCGGTATTCTCGGGATTTCGGGACAATATCCGGCGGGAAATCCGGAAGGCAGAAAAGCGCGTCCGGGTGGAAGAGGGAGATGATGTGGAGCTACTTTACCATCTGGCAACTCAAACGTTTTCCCGACAGAACCAGTCTGTGACTTTTTCCCGGGAGACTCTGGTAAAAGTGGATGCGGAGCTGCGGCAGCGGCAGCGTCGTAAAATCTGGCTGGCGCGGGATAGAGAGAGCGGAGTGCTGCACGCGGGGTTGTATCTGGTCTGGGACTCTAATTCTGCTTATTATCTGATTGGAGGCGCCGATCCCGCTTTGCGTACCAGTGGCGCCAGTTCGCTCTTGATGTGGCAGGCAATTCAATTTGCAGCCACCGTGACTCAAGCTTTCGATTTTGAAGGAAGCATGAGTGAACCCATCGAACGATTTTTTCGTTCTTTCGGTGCGATTCAAAAACCCTATTTCTCCATTTATAAGCGGAAGTTTCCGTTTTCGTTACTGGATGTGTTGAAATAAGATATTGATTTAAAGGAAAATAAATATAATCAAAATATGTTAAAAATAATTGGGTAAAGTTAGCATGATGGAAAATAATAAAACAATCTCAAATATCATTTGCTGTCCGGTATGTAAAAAGGAACTCAATAAAGAAAATCACACCTATTTTTGTAATAACTGCAATAAACAATATGAAGAAATTGATGGTATAATTGATTTTTTTCCTGATGACTCTTGCTTCTTCCCCCAGGGTGTTAATATAAAAGATAAATATGAAGAATATGGTGAATTTGTTGCTCGTAAGAATTCATTTCAGAATAATTATAGAAAAGAACTAACCCTGAAATTAGTAAGTGGAGAACTGGTTTTAGAAATAGGTGCAGCTGAAGGATGGATGAGTAAGGATTTAAGTACAAAAGTATCGAAATTAGTAAGTTGTGATATTGCAATGTCTTATTTAAAACGAGCAAAATCTTCAGGAATTAATGCTGAATTTTTTCGCATTGATGCTCATTATCTACCTTTCGTGGATGAGAGTTTTGATGTGGTTATTATTACAGAAGTATTAGAACATCTATTTTCACCGTACCGTGCTTTAGAGGAAATCCATCGGGTGCTAAAACCGGACGGTGTGTTAATTCTTTCCACACCAAATAATATGACTATTGCTAACATAATCAATCATTTAATAAACAGAAACATAAAACACCGGGACGCGCACTTAAGTTTTTATGATGTTCTTTCATTAAAACAGTTATTAAGTTTTGTTGGATTTGAAACGTTAGAAGTTTTGACCAGTTTTATTTATTTTCCTGGAATAAAACCCCTTTTTTATTCTAAAATTATTCAAAAAATAATGCACATTTTATGGAAAAATTTTGGTGATAAGATTATAGTAAAAGCCCGAAAAACAGAAAAAACACTCTGGAAATCAATTTAATAATGTGGTTGTTGATTATTAAAAAATTATGAAAATTTCTATTAAATCATATTCTTCAAATGTATTATCCCAGGTTGTCGTTCAGATTATTACTGCATTAAAGGCATTAATTATATTACCAATTATATCAAAGAACCTGGGTGAATATTATTATGGATTATGGTCTCAAATAGTAATCACCATTACTCTTTTATCTTCGGTACTTACATTACGTTTTGATATAGTTCTTGTACGATATTTTTCCAAAATAAAGAAAAAAGAAGAGTTTCGGATTATTTTTAACTCTATGTTTTTGCTTATTTTTCTTGTTTTAATTTTAATTAGCTTACTATTAATCCTTTTTTCAAGCAATATATCATATTTACTTTTTAGGGATAATACATTTGAAGAATATGATTTAATAGAAATTTTCATAATTTAATTCAATCTATTCAAATTATTGGGGAAATCACCATATTGTATTTTACAATTATTTATTTAAATTTACCTTTAATTGTTGCACTAATTGCATTGTTTCTTTATAATTTATCGATAGAATTATTCCTTTTTATTTTAGTATTAAAGGATGTTGGAATAACTTTACCCGATTTAAATTATATAAAACCATTTTTATTATTCAGCTTACCTCTTATCCCAAATGTAAGTTTACAGTGGGTAATAAATTTTTCTGACAGATATTTAATTGCCCATTTTCTTGATCTGGAAAATGTTGGTATTTATTCAGGTTCATACACAATAGGTCATGTAATAACTTTTTTTGTTTCTCCTTTGGCATTTGTGTTGTATCCTACTATTTCAAAATTATGGGAAGAAAAAAACATTAAAGAGCTTAAGTTCTGGGTTATTAAAACTCTAAAAATTTTTTTATTTCTTGCCATTCCCTCAATATTTGGAATTTATTATTTTTCTCCCTTAATCATACACAAACTTGCTACTACTAAATTTTTAGAACATCAATATTTAATTGTATTAATTGCTGGAGGGTATTTATTTGTAGGTATTTATCAAATTTATCTTTATTTAATTCACTTAAAAGAAAAAACAATCTGGATTTTATATTTATTTTTGTTTATTGCTTTTTTAAACATTTTATTAAATATCATTTTGATTCCTAAAATTGGGATAGAAGGAGCTGCAATCTCTACCCTTATATCTTATTTTCTTCAAGCTTTTTTCACCTACATTATTTCAAAACGATATTTTCACATATTGCTTCCTATTAAATTCATAAGTAAAGTAATTTTAAGTTCTTTTGTAATGTATCTATTTTTAATTTCATGGGATACGAATAATTGGTCTTTCCAAATTTTAAAAATTATTTTAGCCGTTTTTATTTATTTAGTTGTTATGGTTACAATAAAAGGCATTAATATTAATGATCTGGTTAAATTTAGAAAGGTCTTTTAATTTATTGATTACCGCCAACAGGAATACGTTTCATCATACGCGGTTGTCAGAAGTGGCTGCATTCCGCCTCCATTCCGGTACATGACATAAGTATCATTTCCGTTGGGAGTGAGAATGTTAAATACAATTTACTACCCGAGCGTGAAAAATGACTCCAATTTTTGTATCCACATAACAGGTTTGAAATTTTTTGTATGAAAAAGAATAAAATGATTGGATGATGATGGTACCGTAAAATTCAAATTAAATGAAGATGGTTCGCTAATTAAATTTATGCTAAAAATTGAAAAATTAGGCATATTTTAGTCGGTCTTTATTGGAATGTCACTCAAATTCGGTTCAATCTCTCGCTGATAGTAATACAAAACAAAGGTACCTAAAAATCCACCGATTCCGTACAGGAGTGCGTCGGTTATTTCGCTTACACGAAAGGGAGAGAATAACTGACAAATTTCGATGAAAGCGCCCAGCGAAAATCCTGTTAACACGGTGATAAAATAAATGGCAGACCAGGGACGCTTCCGTAGCCGCATCTTGTAGGAGAGGTAAAGACTGATCGGTACAAAATAGAGCAGGGAATTAATTAAATCGTAAATATTCCAGATGCTGGTTTTCTTGAAGTAAGCGTAAAAGGGAATAAACACACGGATATCTAACGATTGTACGAGATGGGACTCAAACTGGAACGGCTGAAGTCCCGCGAACAGAATGAACAGGAGATAGAGAAGAATGGCCGGTTGCAGTGTGCTTTCAATTTGCCGGGCTCCACCCACACGATGGGGTCGCAGTATCAGGTAAATGATACTGCCCAGAAAAATTCCCAGCCAGGCAGAGAGGATATCGTTCACATCCGCGAACCGGGAAACGATGAAAATCTGCATCATTTCTATCAGTACAGGAGGTAAAAATGCCACACTGAACCAGAGCAATTTCCCACCCCGTTGCTTCTGCCAGTACAAAAAGTAGCAGAGGGAAGCGATGTAACCCAGCACCACCCAGAAAAGAGCGTTTTCCCAAAAGGCATACCAATCGAAAGGCAGTGAGTCCAGTTTGGTGGGATGATGGAGAAACATTCTACCCACGGTTACATTCTGAAAGGGAAGTATGACAATGTTTTTCAATGTACGTTTTAAGTCCGACACGGTGATGGATACGTTAAACGGTAAAATAGCGGCCAGTGCCTGGAAGGTAAAGGCAATAACCAGCACCAGCGCGTAGGGTTGTTCTTTCAGCAAATAACGAAATTTTCGATTGGTGAAATCGGCAATGGTATGTTCGTAAAGGTAAGCGGCAAATGCCCCCATGAAACTCCCCAGGGTATTGTTCACCACATCTGTAATTGAGGAGTTGCGACTAATCAGGAACAACTGAAGCACTTCAATGAAGACACTTAACAGAAATCCCAGAATCGTAGAAATTACAATGCCTCCACGGATGCGCCTCTGCCACAGGAAGGTGAACATGAGAAAGCCAAAGGGAATAAACAGGAGGATGTTCCCGGCAATATCGGTTAGCGGGGTGTGTTTCCCTTCGTGCTGGAATAATTCCCATTCGAAAGAGCGAGCCAGTTCGCCCAGGGTTTTCCCCTGCATCTGGAAATGGAAGGGAATCAGAGTGTTGTAGAGTACAAACAGTACAAAGGCCAGTAGAAGAAATTTGACGATTTTGCGATTTAAATTCTGGTTAGATGTCGTCTGTACACGAAATTCCGTCGGCGTCATGTCCCGTTCCACCGTTTTGACGTAATATCTGTTATTTCTGTTGTTTAACTTCCCAATATCCCAAAAAATTTTTAATCGGGTGTGTTCCAGGTTGGAAAATACCAAACCGATTTTTACAAGGATATGTTTTTCCCGGGATGGAGGCTCTTTTCCCTTTCCTCTAACTCCCTGAAAATGACCTCTAAGGTGCGCCGGGTTGCTCCGGCGTTTTTTTGCACCACCTGGAATGCTTTTTTCCCCACTTCCTGGCGAAATACATCATTCTTTAAAAATTTTTCCAGATAGCCCTGCACCTCCCGGGCATTGTGCACTTCGAATGCACCGCCATTGGCTTTTAAAAGCTGGGCTTCGTGGGAATTTTGATTTACCGGACCGAAAAGTACGGGAATTTCGTACACCGCCGGTTCCAGCACGTTGTGGATGTTTTGCTTAAAGCTTCCGCCCACGTACGCCACTTTTCCGCAACTGTACAGATTTGCCAGAATGCCAATACGATCCACAATAATCACGGATTGATCGTGAAAATGTTGCAATTGAGAGAAGCGGATGCGCTTTTCCGCGGGAAATGCGTCTTCCAGTTCCCGTAAATGTTGGGGGGTAGGTTCGTGGGGACAGATGATGGCCAGCAATTCCGGGTGAGTGGGAAGCAGCTGCTGAAGAGCGGGAATAAGGTGCCGATGGTCTTCCGGCCAGGTGCTGCCCGCTACAAAAATCCAGCGCTGCTGGCAGAGATGCTCGGGGAGCAGGGCTCGTTTTTGCGATTCTTCCCGCCGATGGAACACCTGGTCGTATTTCGTGTCCCCCACTACCTGAATGCGGGAGGCATCGGCGAGGTGCAGAAAGTTCTGGCGGTCGGCTTCGGAAATCACCAGAATTCCGGTGAATTTGTGGTAAATGTTCCGATGGAAGGCACGGGTGTAAGGCAACAACCGGCTGCTCTGCCCGTGCAGCGAGGCATTAATGAGAAAAATGGGGATGTGAAACCAGTTTGCCAGCCACACCTGATTCGGCCACACATCGTGCTTGGCCACAATCCACA
>JALWDQ010000949.1:0-6552 GCA_027039625.1 Calditrichia bacterium
CACGTAATCCAGAAATACGGCATCCACCTCATACACGCGAAAACCCAGAAAATCCTCCCGGGTAAGACCACTGGTTTTTTTCTCCAATAATTCCGGTAAGTAACGGGAGGAAATCACTCCCGCAACTAAACGCCCTTTGTTCAGGTAAATTGCTTCGCGGGAGAGATCAATCGCCTCCTTCAGTGCCGTACTAAACAACACCCGGCCATTCACCATTAAATAATTATCGCGGGGAAACTGATTCACCGGGATGTCGGGATAGGTTTCCTGCATGACGTCGGTTAAATAATCCCGGCACTGCAGCACAACTTCCAGCTCCGGGTACGCCCGGGTAATTTTTTCACGCAACGTATTGATGCCACATCGCAGATCGTACACCGGGCGTAAAAATGTCAATGGTAAAAGATTGGCATAACCATCATCTTCGAAAATGCAGAGTCTCATCGTTGGTCCCCCACTAAATATTTACCGACACTAAACACAGTGGTTGATTATTAAAAAGATTGTTCTCAAAATGATTTTAGGTTCCTTTCATTCTCAATTTACCCGGCGTTCTCGCGGGGTAGGCAATATAACGGACAGGTTTTGGGCTAAATGTGTTCAATGACTAAAAATTGGCGATTCTTTTTCTGAACAGAAATTCCCATGTTATTCGGGATTTTGGTGTGGTGAAGATTTTTCCGGAGATTCCTCCGCGGGGATGGTAAAAGTATCGCCCGTGGCCGCACGCCGTGCCAGTTGCTCGATAGCGGAAACGATGACCAATTCGCTCTCGCCGTGCGGTGTTTGTGCTTCCTGCAATACTTTCTTTGCTCGCTGCCACCAACGCTCCCCAAGCGCCCGATTGGATGCGATAGCATTCACCGCTTCCAGTCCAATGGTTGCCACACGCATTAGAGCAACCGAGAGCGGTTCCACCTCCCGCAGTACCGGAGAGATGCGGATTAATTTTTGGAGAGAAGCATGATTTTCCTTCCACTGCACCAGCCGGTTTACGAGGCTCTGTCGCAGGGAATCCCGATGTTTCCCGGCCCGAAGGTATTCTTCCACATCCCAGCGAAAATGCCGGGCAACGGGGGCATCGGGACGGGCAGCATCGACCACCCGGGTGAGGGGGGACAGGGAGGTGTACTGGCGCAATTGAGGCCGCTGATACCCCTTGACGGGCTCCAGTACATCCACCAGCGTTTTCAGAGGAGCGATGTTTCGGTACCGGGCCAGGCGGCGGAGCAACATGGGGTAATTCTTTTCGTGGGTTAGTCCCCGCTCTTCCAGTTGAAGAGAAAGGATTTCCAGACGTCGATACATTTCCCGAACATTGCGTACCGAGTTCGGGGACCAGAGGCGTTCGGCAATAGCGGCGGTACGCGGCCAGATGCGGGAATCGATGGTCTCGGGAGAAACAAACTCTGCCCACATGGTGGCCTCACCGCCTAAAATGAGCTGGCGTTGCTCTTCATTTAGAGGAATATCCTGCGGTAACGGATCGTTCAAATAATGCCGGGAAGCCGGGTAGATTAAATCGATGTAGTACCCGTTAGAAAGGATGCTTCGGAACCCCATCCGAGCCGCTTTAATCATTGCTTTGCGCCCGCGCCAGGATTGAATCACCACAGAGCGCGGCAGGTCGGAATGCAAAATTTCGTCCCAGCCCACCATTATTTTTCCGTGTCGGGCAAGAACGCGCTGAATTCTGCGGTTAAAGTAAGCCTGAACGGCGGCGTTGTCCGCCAGCCCTTCCTGTTGTTTAAGCTTCTGCACCTGCGGATTTTCGTTCCAGTGTTTGGCGGGATGCTTTACTCCGTGTTCCAGTTCGTCTCCACCAATGTGAAAGTAAGCATCGGGAAAAAGAGACGCCATTTCTGCAAAAAAGGCATCCAGAAAAGCGTAGGTAGTATCGCTGGCGGGATTCAGCGCCGGGTAGAAGATGCCCCAGTGGCGTTCCAGTTTGTACGGGCCCGGAGCGCTTCCCAGTTCCGGATACCCCACCAGCCAGGAGGTTGCATGCCCGGGAACATCAAACTCCGGTACCACCCGGATTCCCCGTTCGGCGGCGTAGCGCACAATCTCACGAATCTGCTCCTGGGTGTAGAAATTCCCATCGGAACCCATGCCGTGGAGGCGCGGGAAGCGCTTGCTTTCCACCCGAAACCCCTGGTCGTCGCTCAGGTGCCAGTGTAGCACATTCATTTTCACGGCCGCCATGCCATCCAGATTGCGTTTAATCACTTCCGGCGGCATGAAGTGGCGGGCTACGTCGATGAGCAATCCCCGCCAGGGGAAGCGTGGTTTATCTCGAATTTCCAGCTGGGGAAAAAAATATCCGGTCGAATCGGCATCCAGTAGTTGCAGGAAGGTTTCCAGGCCGCGCATGGCGCCGATGGTGGTGGGCGCTTTCAGTAAAATTCCCTGCCGGGTAATCCGCAGGGTGTAGGATTCATCTTCTCCCAATTGGACTTTACCAATGCGCTGGCAATGAATGCGAAACGACACCGAATCCCGGGAATCACCCGTTTTAATGTTATTCATGGGGAAAAATAAACCGGTGCGACCGGAAAGCCAGTGCACAATGCGGGAGGTGTAGCGGTACAGGGCATCATTTGCGGCGCCGCTAATCTGCACGTAGAAGGAATCCGTGAGGTAGAAACGGCCGGGATGCCGGTGAACCTCCGCGGGCCAGGGCATCAGATTCAAAGGGGAGGGTGTTTCCCCGAATCCCAGGGAGAGAAGAAGGAAAAATATCAGGAAAGAGCGTACCCATTTCATTGGCACTACTCCGCAAAGCTCCGGAATCCGATACGTTTCATCTGCAGGTAAATAACAACAACGGCTGCTGCAGCGATTGCCAGGTAAAGCAACGCCATCCCGTATTCACCAAAAAGGAGTTTGCCGATTCCAAAAAGAGTGGCGTACACCAAAAACACCCCGGCAATCCAGTTCACGAACATGGCACCAAATCCGCTGTCGCTGCGCACGTCCGGAAGTTCGCGGGCAATGGCTCGCCAGCCAATTCCCCCGGGATGCACCTTCCGGTAAAAATTGTGCAACACCTCGCGCTTAACCGGGCGGGTTAGAAACGTGACGAGCAGCCACACCAGGGTCGTTCCAAACACCACCGGGTAAAGGGTGATGGGCGATTTCAGGCCGAACTTGAGAGCGATGGGGTAGATAATCATGGGAGCAATCATGGCGCTGATTTCCGACCAGGCATTAATGCGCCACCACCACCAGCGCAGAATGAGCACCCCGCCCAATCCGGCGCTGGCATTAATAATGAACTCCCAGGCACCGGAGATGGTGGTGAGGAAGTAATGGGTGATGAAAAGGGAAAACGCCATGAGCAGTGCAATGGCAATGCGCGAAACCAGCACGTAATGGCGTTCGTCGGCGTTGCGCTTCACAAAGCGCCGGTAAAAGTCGTTGATTAAGTAGGAAGTACCCCAGTTTAACTGGGAAGCGATGGTGGACATGTACGCCGCCAGGAAGACGGCAATCAATAATCCCAGCAAGCCTGCTGGCAGGTAACGCAACATCAGTTTGGGGTACATGATGCCGGGATCGATAGTGTTCTCGTATTTTTCGTAAAATTGCCGGAATTCTTCGGAGTACTGGTGCATGGTTTCCGGTCGTAAGGAGTGATTTTGGTACACCTCCACCACCTGCTGGTAGAGGGCGGGATTTTCCTGTTGCAGTGCCTGAGCGCTCTGGGCGCGGGGAAGCAGCACCAGAGCGGCCAGCGCCACGATAATCCAGGGCCAGGGGCGAACCGTGTAATGGGCAATGGTGAACCAGAGGGTGGCAAAGAGGCTGTGTTTTTCGTCCTTGGCACTCATCATCCGCTGGGCAATGTAGCCACCGCCACCCGGGTCGGCACCGGGATACCAGCTACTCCACCATTGTAACCCCACATGGGCGACAAAAGCACCGACGGATAACGCCAGCACACCACCGGCCAGAGCGCCGGTACTCACTTCCCCAATGCGCGGGAAAAATTCCAGAATCTGCGGTGCCAGTTTTACTTTCAGGTTTGTGGCGCCGCCTACTTCGGGCAACTTCACCACGATTACTGCTAAAATGATGCAACCAATCATGGCGAAAACAAACTGAAAGCTATCGGTACGGGCGGTACCCAGTAATCCCGAGGCAGCGGCGTAAATGGCGATAATGCTGCCCACAATCACCACCAGCAGAAAGGGGTTGAAGCCGGGGATGGTGACCTGGAAAATTTTTTCCATGGCTTTGTGCACCCACCCCAGCACGATGGCATTCATGAATAGTCCCAGATAAATAGCGCGAAAGCCGCGCAAAACAGCTGCTTCGGCACCGGAGTAGCGGAATTCTACAAACTCCACGTCGGTCATAATTCCCGAACGGCGCCAGAGGCGGGCAAAAAAGAATACGGTGAGCATGGCACCGATGGCCAGATTCCACCACAGCCAGTTACCGGCAATTCCATTCCGAGCTACCAGTTCAGTGACTGCCAGAGGTGTATCCGCCGCAAAGGTGGTGGCAACCATGGCCGTACCGGCGATGTACCAGGGCATGTTTCGGGCAGAGAGGAAAAACGTTTCGGTGCTGTCTCCCGCCCGGCGGGAGTAATAAAAGGCGATTCCGAAAATAATCAGAAAGAAAATGGCAATGACGATCAGATCCAGGATTTGTAAATGTACCAAAACGAACCTCGCAGTTTTTGGTTCAACATTCGGTTTCTTGGCTTTGCGGAAAATCGGCCCGCTGTTTAAAAAATAGAGCTTAAATTAGGATTTTACAGGGTAGGATACAAATTAATTATGAATTTAAAATTTGAAGATGAGATTTTTCAATCGCCTTGTGAACCGGAGCGAGTGCTCCTCTCGCTGCCACTCGCTGCATTTAGCCCACGGCCTTCAGGAAAGATTTTAACCACGAATCTCACGAATAGGCACGAATAAAAAATATCGATAATTAGGTTGGAAAAAGCACTTACAATATTATTGGAGATTGGAAATTTGAGAAATAAAGACCACTCCAAAAATTGAGCCCTGAAAGGGCGACACGGATGGAATTGAGAATTTTGAATTTTGAATTATGAATTATGAATTATTAGATTCGTACGTACTTGTGGTGTAAATACTTTGCTTCCGTTAAAAAAAGTCACTTCCCCTGGCAGGGTGAGAGGCAACGAAGTGGCCGACAGATATTAGCCCATGGCCTTCAGCAATGGGAAAGATTTAACCACGAATAATGCGAATGGATGTTTACCCACAAATTATTTGCCAACGAATCACACAAATTGACGCGAATGAAACACGGTATTTGTGATATGGAATTTTTGCCAATAATAAGGAAAAATATTTTTTAATTGGATATTTCGGATGGTCGAAATAAAATCTCTGGATTTAAAAAACTATCGGTTCGCAGGATGTGAGGCAACGAAGTGGCCGACAGATATTAGCCCATGGCCTTCAGCCATGGGAATGGGAATTACATCCAAACAATTTGAGTCCTGTAAGGACGACAGAAATAATTTTGAATTTTGAATTAAGAATTTTGAATTAGGCGGGTTCGTGCAAATTGGTACAATTCGGTGAAACGAAACAAAACAATTTTCTGGCAAGATTAAAAACCGATAAAGATGCAAAAAAGATAAAAATGAAACATTGTTTCATCAGGAGTGCGAAGCACTCAAACTTAGATAGCCCAGGGCGAAGCCCTGGGAATGAGGAACACCCCAAATTGGAGCCCCAAAGGGGCGAAACAATACTGAAATTATTAGAACCACGAATCACACGAATGGACACGAATAAAAAAACCTGTAATAATTATTTGTTCTTTGAGATTTGTAATTTGTAATTTGGAATTTGTATTTTGGATTTTGGGATTTGTTATTTTGCTGCGCTCATTGCGCTCGCCGCGTTTTTTTATTTATCAAACATTTATTATTTGGAATTTGTTGTTTGTTTATTGGAATTTTCCCTTGCGATTCTCGTTCCGGAACTTACAGCAGCCGCAGGATATCGTTGTACATCACAAAGACGATGAGTACCAGCAGAATAGCCATACCCACCTGCTGGATCCGCACTTTGGTTTGGGTAGAGAGCGGCTTGCGGCGAATCTCCTCAATCAGCACAATCATGATGTGCCCGCCATCCAGGGCAGGGATGGGCAGGATGTTAATGATAGCCAGCATAATGCTTAAATTGGCAATCAGTTCCATCAGGCTGCCAAAACCGCTGCGGGCGTAATCGCCAGCCATTTTGGTTATCATGATGGGGCCGCCCAGCATCTCTTTGGCCGATTTTTTCCCGGTAATGAGCCAGCCCAGCGCCCGGACGTTGAGCGTGGTTAAAAACACCGTGCGTTGAATACCTTCCTTCAGGGCAGGAAACAGGCTTAATTTCCGTTTGACGTAATAGAATCCAATGCCAATTTTCCCTACGATATGGCTGTTGCCTTCTTTGTCAATTTCATCGGTTGGTTTGGGGGTGATGGTAAGCTTCAGCAGTTTATCGCCCCGTTGTATTTCGAAAAGCAGCGGTTTGTCGGGATTTCTCCGAACGATTTCGGTCATTT
>JALWDQ010000950.1:0-6549 GCA_027039625.1 Calditrichia bacterium
TCTTTACCCTCGCCGCGCAAAATTCATCGGGAATTCAAACCCCTACTGGGCGGATTGGGATTCACGGCGGGTATTGTTCTCACTGCAATTCTGGGAAGCGGGCTCCATTTATTTCCCCAATCCATCTGGCAAAGCTATCTCCATTTCTGGATCGGGCTGGGAATCATTTTAATCACCGGCTTGCTGGACGATATTAAATCGTTAAGCTCCTATATGAAATTTGCCGGTCAGGCTCTGGCAGCTGCAGTTTTGATCTGGGGCGGTTGTCGCATCCAGTCCTTTGTGGGCCCCTTTGGGGGAATTTTCCCGCTGGGAATTTTCGCCGTTCCCTTCACGTTTCTCTGGATTTTACTGGTTATTAACGCCACCAATTTAATTGATGGGCTGGACGGCCTTGCGGGTGGATTGGGTTTTATCATTACGGCAGGATTTGTGCTGGTTGCCTGGCACACCGGGAATCTTTATGTGGTGATTCTGGGGCTGGGACTGATGGGCGGCATTCTGGGCTTCCTGCGCTACAATTATCACCCGGCTTCCATATTTATGGGGGATACCGGGAGCCTGCAACTGGGGTACATTCTCGCTTTCTTTTCCATCGAAGCCATCCGTCTTTCCGGAAGCCATCAGGTGTACTTTCTAATTTCCCTGGTGCTGTTGAGCATTCCCCTTGCCGACTCGATTGTTGCCTTCATCCGACGCCTGGGTGCGGGGAAAAGTCCCTTTCAGGCAGATAAACAGCACATCCACCATCGGCTCTTAAAACTGGGACTTTCCCATCTGGAAACGGTATGGATGATCTACCTATTTGCCATCCTTTACATGCTTCTGGCGGTGGCAATGGCGTACTATCCCGGATTGATGGGATTGTTTCTCTTCATCATTGCCCTGGTAACCACACTGTTTTTAATCTGGCGGCTGGGATATGTGGAAACGCGATTTTCCTATTTGCACACCATCTTCCAGAAGGAAATGGTGGAACAGATGCGGCGGCGGGCACCGTTTCATTTTAATCGGGTGTGGCATCGGGTGCTCATTTTACTCTCCGATCTGGTGATGATTAATCTGGCACTTTACGTCACCTACTGGTTTAAATTTCATTCGGGAATCATTGCAGTTACAGAGGTGCGTCCTTTAAGCGATTACTTCTCCACACCGGTTTTTTTACTGCTCACTCTGGGCTGGGTACTGCTTTTCTGGCTCAACAATCTGTACCAGATGCCCTGGGACGTTTCCCGCTACGACAAAGTCCTGCGAGTCTCCAAAGTAATTACCTTTGGTATCCTGCTGCTGGGAATCTTTACGTTTGATGCTCAGCATCCGTTAAGCCGAAACCAGTTTTATTCCCTGTTAGGTTACTGGGTATTCATGGTCTTTTTCGTGAATGCTGGACGTTTGCTTATTATCGAAATTGAAAAACGATTCCGTTTATTTGAATATGCTCCTAAAAATACCCTCCTTATCGGTTGTAATGAAATTAGTGAACAGATTTTGCAGGATATTCGCGTTAATCCCCATTTAATTTTTGATGTGAAAGGCGTGGTAACACGGGAGGGGAATGAAGAGAAGTGCGGGGATTTACCCGTGTTGGGAAGTTATTCGGATTTACCAGCGCTCATTCATCAACACAAAATAGAAGAAGTGATTGTGGCTTTACCGGAAGAATTATCCGAGGATTTCATCCGCATTGTGGGGTTGTGTGAACCGCAGCAGGTCATCATCAAGGTACCACCGGGACATCACGATATTCTGGCGACCCGGGATGCCAGTCTGGTAGGGCATGCCTACCTGCGCGTCTTCCCGGAAAATATGTTGCTGTGGCAATGGCTGGTGAAGCGGTTAATGGATATTGTGCTGGCCAGTATCATGATTGTTCTCACACTGCCTCTCTGGCTATTCACCGCCATTTATGTTTCCCTGAAATTCCGAAAAAGCATTCTGGTGCGGGTTCCGGTGGTGGGACGCAACGGAATTCCCTTCCAGATGTACCTGTTTCGCATCACCAAACAGGATTATGATTACCGGAAAAATCCCATTTATCTGGGAATTACTCTGGAATATCCACTGAAGGATCCCATCCTCAATTTTTTGTATCGCTACCGTCTGTACAAACTGCCTCAGTTGTTGAATGTGTTGTTGGGCGATATGAGTCTGGTGGGGCCCCGGCCCGAACCTCCGGAATGGTACACGGAATATGGAGATGCCCTGCGTTTGGTGCACCGGCGAGTGTTTGTTCGTCCGGGATTCACCGGACTGGCGCAGGTGAAGTATCGCTATGAACTTTCCCTGCGCGTTTTGCAGCATCGTATTCGATACGATATTTTTTACATCGATCATCTGTCTCTGCGGGTGGATATTCGCATCCTTTTGCGTTCCCTGCTCATGATTTTTCAGAGACCGGGCAGCGAAAGAAACTGGGCGGAAAAAGATCAGGGACAATTCAGGAAATAGTGGCATGGAAGAGAAATTGACCCAAACAACGGAATCCCGAAATTTCCAGCGTCCCACAATTTCTGTGGTGATTGTGAATTACAACGTCCGGGATTATCTGGCGCAGGCGCTGCTGTCCTTACAAAAAGCGCTGGCAGGGATTCCTCACGAAATCTTTGTGGTAGATAATGCCTCTGTGGATGGCAGTGTGGCGTATATTCGGAAGCATTTCCCGGAGGTGAAATTAATCGTAAATAAAGAAAACGTGGGATTTGCCCGTGCCAACAATCAAGCACTGCGGCTGGTGCAGGGGGAGTTTGTGGTAATTATTAATCCCGACACTGTAGTGCAGGAAGACACCTTCACCACCTTGCTGGAATTCTTCCGCAGCCATCCCGATGCCAGCGCTGCCACCTGTAAAATCATCAATCCCGATGGCAGTTTTTCGGTGGATTGTCGTCACAGCATTCCCACACCTTCCATTGCCTTCTGGAAGGTCACCGGTTTGAGCCGTTTATTCCCCAAAAGCCGTATTTTTGGGCAGTACAATTTAACGTATCTGGATCCCAACGAAATTTACACCGTCCCCGGCATTTCCGGCTCTTTTATGATGATTCGCAAAGAAGTTCTGGATAAAGTCGGTTTGTTCGACGAACGTTTCTTTATGTACTGCGAGGACATCGATCTGTGCCATCGCATCAACGAAAACGGCTTTAAAATTTATTATGTGCCCACCACACAGATTATTCATTACAAAGGGGAGAGCACTAAAAAAGATAATCTGGATTACGTCATTACCTTCAACAAAGCGCTGTACCAGTTTTTCCAGAAATACTACGCTGCCCGCTCCATTTTCCTTTTCCGCTGGCTCATTACCCTGGGTATTTTTTTGCGGGGAATAGTGATTTACCTGCGAAATTTTCTGAAAAATCATTTTCCCCTCCTTCTGGATATTTCCTTACTAAACATCATGATTCTGGTGGCATTTATCGTGCGCTTCCAGCTTAAGCGAGGGTTTCGCTGGGAGGATTTTTTTCATTGGTACGGGGTGGTAAATCTCATTGCCACCGTGCTTTTTCTGGGAATTTCCTTTTATCTGGATATTTACCCACATCATCGGTTCTCCATGCAGAGTATTCTGAAAGCAAACATCATTACCTTTGTGCTGCTGGGATTTTTAACCTTTTTTCTCAAACAATTCGCCTTTTCGCGCATGGTGGTGCTGTTTGCCTTTGTGCTAAGCCCCATTTCCATGTTATTGTGGCGAGCGGCGTTGCGGCGTTATTATCGGGGAGACAAAGCGGCGCTGGGTAAAGATTTGTTTAGCAAACCGACCGTAATTGTGGGCAATGGGGAGGATGTGAAGTTGGTGTATCGAAAACTCCGCGCCCGTATGGACATCGATTACGAGATTGTGGGTTGGGTCTCGCAGGATGAATTTGCACCCGATTCCCTGAACGGAGAACTTCAGCATCTGGGGACGCTCTCCCAGCTGGAGCGAATTATTCGTTTTTATCGCATTCGCCAAGTGGTGTTTTCTGCCCATTCCGTGAGCTACGAGCAGATTCTCAAAACCATGTCCGATGTGCGAAATCCCCTGGTGGAGTTCAAAATGGTACCTTCGAATCTGGAAGTGATTATCGGGAAATCGCATATCGAGCGTTTGGATGACTACCCTTTGCTGGATATTGATTATTCTCTGGGGAAACCGTTCAATCGGTTGGTGAAGCGCCTCATGGATGTTGCTGTGGCGCTGGTGGGATTGATTCTTTTTTTACCATATGCGCTGGTCTGTAGAATCTTTTGTTCCCAACACCTGGAGATAGTTGAATATCAAACTCCCCGTGGGGGAAAAATTCGTTTTCGCCAATTTCAGAATCTGGGGGAGAATAATCCTGCGAACCTCTGGTTCAAACTATGGGCAGTGCTTTCCGGGAAACTCTCTCTGGTGGGTTTTCCGCTGGAAAAAGGAGAGCTTTCGCGTTTACAGGAACATTATTGGTACAAACCCGGGCTTACGGGATTGGTACAATTGAATCGGGACAAAATTTACCAGCCCGATGATGCAGAAAAGTACCATCTTTTTTACATGAAAAATCAATCCTTGCTACTGGATCTGGAAATTCTATTTAAATCAATCTTTCAGCGCCGCAAAAGAAATACGAAAATTTAAATTTTGTTAAACCCGCTAATTATTTTTCTTTTCTTTCATTGGAATCTCAACCACCTTCGGGTGAAAAATGTTGGATTGATAATGGATATTCGTTGGTGCTTGTTTACCATCGTTCAATCAATCGTTCGTACGCTCAAGGAGCTTGTTCCGAGCAGGATCTGTCGGATATTCCGATCGCAGAGTCCTTTGGACAGGTTGCTGTACATAGCAACTTCCTATCCGTAGTACTATATGAGCGGAATATCCAAACTGGTAAACCGGACATTGTTGAAAAATAGTAATCCTTTACAATTTAATGGATAGGATAGTATAATAGTAGGGAGTGTTAATTCAGATTCAATAAAAAAACAGTTTTATAAACTAGATTTTGATCCAGTTCCATGGGGTGATTGGGTTAATGGAGTGATATTTTTTCTGGACACAAATAATAACAATGTTGCCGATCACGTTGGTTTTTGGTATGATGATTTAAGAAGTTCTTATGGTAAATGTTTGCATGCAATTGGTGGAGATAGCGGTAAAGTGGTTTTAAGACCAATGTATCAAAGTTATACAATTTATAATACTAACGGGGGATTTTTAGATGCTGCTTTTGTAATCACAACAAAAAGGAGAAAACCATTATGAAACTCATAAACTTCGTTTTCGGTTTTTTATTTTTGTTAACATTTATTTATATCAGTTTTTCCCAGGAGGTATTAACCGGGATCAAGGTATTTGAAGGCAGGTGGGGCGATAGTCCCCAGGAAGTTGGTTTGAAAAAAGATTACATAGACTGGTGGGGAGCCACCAATTTCTGGCCGGAAGGTGACAGTTGTTTTTACATAGCAGATTTTCCCCACAAAGAGGTAAAGAAATTTAACCGGCAGGGTAGTTTGCTATGGCGAATTAATTTGCCACATTCTCCCATCTATCTCTTGAAATTGGATAACAACCGTTTTCTGGTACTTACCGCTTCCAGGGAAAAATACAAAATTATTGAATTTGATGTTCAGAGTAATATAATCAAAAAATCTCCTTTAATAAAAATACCTTACTCCAATGCTAATGCTTTTTTACGTACGTATAAAAATAAAATATATTTACAGGATCCTGAGCATGCTATAATATTGGATAACGATTTAAATATTTTATATAGAATCGATATACCGCGCAGAGGGAAATTTTCCTTATATTTGGATAAAAATTATTTATTTCCTATTACCTATAGGAATTTCCAGCATAATCCCTATATTGAGATTCATCCTCCAATAAAGATTACTCCGGGCATGAAATTAAATCGTGAGAGTTTACAGGAAGGAATAAAACTGCAAACACAAAATGCTTTGCAGGAATTGGTGGGTACAGATGGACAAGGTAATTTTTATATTGAAAGAATATATAGACATTTAAGAAATCATCTGATCATTAAATTATCCCCGGAGGGCAGAGTAATATCAGAGAAATATGTAAGGTATGATAATATTCAGGCCGGGGTACATCCAATAAAAATTTTACCAAACGGCGATATTTATATATTAAATTCTAACAGGAAAAAATACTGGATCGAAAAATATCCGGCGGAATGGTTTAATGAATAAATTTAAATTTTTATTCTGGTACTATCAATAATTATCCATGCGATATTCCATTTCCAAGCGGTGGCAATGATTTTGCCAACAGCATTTCTTGGCACATCGCCCACATCTTCAAAGAAAATCTCACCGGGTGTGAAAACATCGATGGCAAAGTCTTTCTGGCGCTGCATCTTTTTCTCAGAAATAAGATAGTGATCGAGCATAAACATAATCTCACCTATAGGTCCCTCACAGGGTGCTAGCAGAGGTGGCGCATCCACACGCGTTCCCCATGTGCTTTTTGCCGCACCCGTGACAACTTTGCCGCCTTCAAACCTTTTTACACGCTCCCAAAGACGCTGTGCCTGTGTATCGTCACAAACGGAGTAACCA
>JALWDQ010000951.1:0-2124 GCA_027039625.1 Calditrichia bacterium
CGCGGCAACGACCAGCAGCCAGTTGCCAATGCCCCACATCGTCGAGGCGTAAGACTCCGGCGACCCCTGCGCGATGGCCAGCACAACGGCATGCCCGATGATGAGCAGCGAAACCCCCGCGATACCCATCAGGAGGTAGGGCGTATGAGCAGGGCGGTCATCGGGCCGCGCCCAGAGCAGCCAGGCCGCAGCAGGCCAGAGCGCCGCCAGTGGCCAGCGCACAGGCGGCGGCACCAGGACGAGCGCGACCAGCGACAATAGGCCGACGGTGTAGAGCATGGCAGCGTGCACCTCCGTTTTCAGACAACGAAAAAGAGGGCACCTGAGCCAAACACCGCCGCACGCTGTCCCCCTGTCGGGTACAGGTGCCAAGCGATATTCAACTCAGATGCCCTCTTTTTTCTCTCTGACCTCTGCCCAGGCGTCGCAGGCAAGTGGCTCTCCTGCGACCTCGAATGACGGGGTAGCTCCGTGGACGGGCAGATCCACGGCCCCGCCTTCCCGCGTATCTTTAACGAGGCAAGCGGGCAGCCTCGCGATTACTCTATCATAACTTGCTCAGTTTGTCAACATCAACGGAATGAGAAGCTCGGCTCTGTTTCTGCGCCTCTGTCCACCTTAGCTTCGTGCCAGCGCGGGGGGCGGCCCTGCCAGACGAAGGCCGCGAAGCCTGCCCCGGCCAGGGCGAAGGGGCCGATACGCCAGAAGAAGAGCGCAGCCAGCACCATGCCATTGCCCCACAGGTGGAGCACAAAGCGTATCGCGTGGGTAATTGCCTCACCGTCCATTCCTGCCACCTCCCTTGACCTTGTGCTTGTAGTAGTAGAAGACGGGCCATGCCCCCTGTGGCCAGGCTTTCGAAGGCTGGCCGTTGTGCAGCCACTCCGTCTCGATCATCCGCGGCGAGGGCACCCACCCCGCCTCGACCCCGGCGATCTCCGGCAGTGAGAAGATGGCGACGAAGGCGCGATTGGGCAGGACGGCCTTGCCCTCGCGCACATCCGCCGTTACCTTGCGCACTGCTCCGCGCAGAAGCTGCGCCGCTTCCTTCGTCGTGGCCACATAGTATGTCGCCGCGAAGCCCGCCCCGGTATAGTGCCGCAGGTTCTTGGCCACCTTTGCTTTGAGGGCGTGTGCAGCGTAGAGTGCACGCTCCACCTCCACGGCCACACTGAGCGCCTGCCCGCCCTGCCGTGCTTGCATCTGCACGATGAGATCGGGTTCACTGCCGCGTCGCGACCCGTCCTCATCGCCATAGCGACGGCGGAAGCCCGCCGTACCCGTCGCTTCCGGCTCGGCGACGGGATCGAAGACCTCATAGACGAAGCGCCCGTTCGGAGCCTCGTTCCCCCTGCGTATCATCTGCGCCACGGTGGAGATGAACCACCAGGCCTCCGGCGAGTGATAGCCGCCGAAGGCCGTCTCGGTGCTCATCGGCTCGGCACCGAAGAGACCCCGGTAAACCTTGCGCCCCTCCTCCGTGAGGAGATAGAGCGTACTACTCAACTCCCCCACCCCTTTGGGGACGGCCAGGCTACGGCGTTCCACCAGTCCCATCTCCTTCAGTTCACTCAGCAGGCGGTGGACGGTTCGCTCCGAGTTTCCCAGCCGCTCTGTTGCCCGTCGGAGCACCTGCCGCGCCGCCAGTTCGATACCCAGCACCTGAAGGACAATGCGCTGCTCCTCCGTCAGTTCGACGGTCGGCGCTTCCTCCGCCGCCTCTTCTTTGTCCTCTCCCCTGCTCTCTTCACACTGCGATGCTCCGTTGTCATCGGGCCGCAGCAGTCCTTGCCGCCGTTCCAGAAGCAGCTGATAGAGCCGCCGACCCACCTCGTCATCGCCCAATCCTGCGGCAATCAGCGAGGCCAGTTCCGCAGGGAAGAGGACCTCCCAGACGGAGCGCAGCAAGGCCCTGCGCCGCTCGGCCAGGCGGGCCATCTTCACGGCGCGTCCCTGCGCCGCCTCGTACTGACGGTGCAGGAGTTCCAGGCGGACGTTCAGGTCATCCGCCACGCCGCCACACCTCCCGGCACGGTCGCGGTCTCAAGGCCTCCACGCCGGTGAGGAGATCATCGAGGCCCTGCCGCGCCTCTGCAAAGCCGTTGCGGGCCTCGTTCAGGTGCT
>JALWDQ010000952.1:0-6528 GCA_027039625.1 Calditrichia bacterium
TCCGGTTATGATGCTCAATACACCTTTATCCTCATTAGAGTAAAGCTATTTCACATCCAGCAGCATCCGGATACGCCGGGCCAGTTTTTCGGCCAGATTTCCCAGAGCGGCCATTTCCTGCAAAATGGTAATCCACAAAAAGAAGGAACTGTAGGAGAGGGTATCTTCCATGTTAAATAATTTTTTTAGAAGGTTGCGCTGGGCAATGTCCGCTTCGTGCTCCATGTAAGCCACCGTTTCCACCATTTCCCGCACCTTTTCGGCTTCCTTCCCACCAAACGAGGTTTCCAGCAATTCATCCATTTCCCGAATAATGCGGTGTGCCATATCCACCGCTTCGATGTTTTTTTGCAGGAAATTCTTCAAATCCTCTTCAATCCCTTTCAGCGGCTCCAGCTTCTTCAGCGTCATGAGCACCGCAATATCTTCTGCTTTATCGGCAATGGTGTCCTGCAAAGCTAGAATCTCCAGCAAATCCCCCCGGTTAATCGCCAGAAAAAGCCCTTTGGGTAAATTATTGCGAATCTCGTTTTTGGTGAGGTCGGCAATATGTTCCAGCTCCGAAATCTCTTTCTCCAGTTCGTTAATTCGTTCAAAATTTCCTTCGGTGTAAGCCCGGTACAGCTCTTCCATTTTGTGCACCGTCTGGGCAACCTTTTCCATGTGGCTTTGTAAAGGCGAAAAGGGCGATTTACTAAATAAATTCGAAATTAAGCGCATGGTACGGTTCTCCCCAATTATCATCCCAAATTTTTTCAACAAAAAGGTTTTCTAAATGATGAAAATCACAATGTGGATAATGTGGTTTCTTCGGTTACAAGCAACCCCCGAAATTTGTAGGGCATATTATACAAAAAATTCACCATAAAAAGTCAAGAAAAATAAATTTTTTTATTAGCTTGCAAAAAGGAAAAACATCACCTAAAATTTTTTTAAGAAAATAAATGATGGGGTAGTTTACGTCCGTATGTGCCGTTTTTTTGTTTACTGGGGGAATGAAGAACGAAATCTGTACTACTGGCTGGTGGAAGCGGAAAACAGCCTGTTAAAGCAGAGCCGGAACGATGAATCCAATCGTCCCAATCCCGATGGCTGGGGATTTGCCTTTCGTCGGGGGGAGAAGATTGAACTGGTGAAGAAGACCGTTCCCGCTTTTGAAGATGAAGATTTCATTAAGGCCGCGCGGCAAATGAAAGGCGAGTTAGCCTTTGCCCACGTACGACGCAAATCCCAGGGCGAAACCAAAGTGCACAATACCCATCCTTTCCTGCACGAGGAATGGATGTTTATGCATAATGGCAATATTCCCAATTTCCCCTCCTGTAAACGGGAGCTAACTCGTTTGCTGCACGGAAGCGACCGCATCCTGACCAAGGGTGCTACAGACAGTGAATTTCTCTTCAAATATTTTATTTACTGGTTTCAGAAGAAAGCTTCCTGCAACAGCAACTGCATCCTGGAGATTATTCACGAAATTATTGAGCGTATCATTGGAATCACCACCCCGGAAGAATTTCCGCAGCTGGCGCTGAATTTTATGCTCACCAACGGAAAATATCTCATCGGATATCGCTTGCACCGCGGGCTGTATATCACCCGGGAAGATGGTGCGCTGTATGTGGCTTCGGAACCCATCGATACCCGGCATCACTGGGAAGAAATTCCGGAGAACCATTTCCTCATCTGTCAGTCCCCCACTCACATTCGGACAATTCCCCGGGAAGCGCTGGTGCAAAATCGCCAGCTAACCGGGTAAGAAAAACACACGTTTTACTGAATATTCCGGGAGGTGGCAATGCCTGTATTGCAGCCTGTTGATGTTCTTGCTTTTGGCGCTCATCCCGACGATGTGGAATTGGGGTGTGGTGGTACTCTGTACAAATTGACACAAGCCGGGCACCGTGTTGCCATTGCGGATTTAACAGAAGGCGAAATGGGAAGCCGGGGAACCGTAGCCGATCGCTATCGCGAGGCGGAAGCGGCGGCACAAATTCTGGGGGTAAGCCAGCGGGTCAATCTAAAAATTCCTGATACGAGAATTGAACTGAACGCAGAGAATCGGGAGAAGGTGATCCGCCTGGTGCGCGAGTTGCAGCCCAAACTGGTTTTTGCCCCTTACCCGGACGATCGGCATCCGGATCACATCCATGCCAGCCATCTGGTGCGAGAAGCCTGTTTTTATGCGGGATTGAAAAAAGTGCTACCGGAGCTTCCCCTGCACCGCCCGGAGCGGGTGATTTACTATCCCTGCACTTACCAGTTCCAGCCCGCTTTTGTGGTGGATATCAGTGCGGAATTTTCCGTGAAGATGGAAGCCATTCGCGCCTATCGTTCGCAATTTTACAATCCCGATTGGCAGGGGACGCCCACCTTTATTTCCACAGAGGAGTTTCTGAAATCCGTGGAAGTGCGGGCCCGCCATTACGGCTGGCAGGCGGGGGTAACCTATGCCGAACCGTTCTGGATGCGGGAACCGCTGGTACTACCGGATATCATGGCACTGCTGGGATGAACCGTCCGCACCCACAGTGTTTTTTTTCCGGGCTACCCTCTTACTTCGTTTTCATTACAAACACCCCGTCCCAATCTTCTCCCGGAGGATTTTCCATAAATTCCTGACAGCGCAGCAAATAAATGCGCGAGGGGCCATCGTCTGCTTTAATCTGTAGCGCCTGCCGGAAGTGATTCATCGCCCATTCCCAATTGCGCATCAGGTAGTAATCGAAACCTTTCTGATATTGAGCCAGCATTTCCTCAAACTCCGGCGGCAGCTTTTCGTCCCGCGAAGCGATTAATTCGTACACCTTCACCGGTTTTTTCTTACCCTTCACTCGCAGTAAATCCAGCGGGCGGGTCACAAATTTTTCGTTAACCAGTTTAAAGGTGTTTTCGCCAATCATGATTTCGGTGCCGTACACTTTGTTTGCACCTTCCAGACGGGAAGCCAGGTTTACGGTGTCGCCCATCACGGTGTAATCGAAGCGGGTGTTGGAACCCATGTTACCCACCACCATGTCCCCGGAATTAATCCCGATGCGGGCATGCAGTTGCGGCTTCCCCTGGTCTTTCCATTTTTCCCGGAGCTGTGCCAGCCGTTTCTGCATTTTGATGGCGGCATGGCAGGCATATTCAGCGTGCTCGGGGAATTCCACCGGCGCACCAAACACCGCCATGATGGCGTCGCCTTCGTATTTATCTAGCATCCCGTGATATTCGAAAACAATATTGGTCATTTCGGTGAGGTACTCATTCAGCAGTGCTACCAGCTCTTCCGGCTCCATTTGTTCGGAGATGGTGGTAAATCCCGCCACATCGGAAAAGAGTGCGGTACACACCTTCCGTTCGCCACCTAACTTGACCTTTTCTGGGTGCTCTAGAATTTCGTTCACCACATTGGGCGAAACGTAATGGGAGAAAATTTTACGAATGCGCCGTTTGTCTTTTTCTTCAAACAAATACCGGTACACATACACCGTGGCAAACACCAGAATCACCGTAAAAATGGGAGCAATAATGGGCACCCACAAACTGAACTGACTTAAAAACCACAATCCCCCAATTAAAATGAGAAAAATGAAAAGCGCACTTACCAGAATACTCCCCACCGGGCGCAGGAAAATGAGCAGGAGCCCGGTGATAAGGCCTGTGAGGAGAATAATCAGGAGCACGGTAGTGCCCGAGAGGCGGTAAATAAATTGCTGGTTGAGGATGTCGTACACCACGTTGGCGTTCACTTCCACACCGGGATAAGCGGGCTGCAGGGGAGTGGTTCGCAAATCGTACAACCCGGGGAGGGAAGAACCGAAAATAACGATTTTTCCCCGGAAGAATTCCTTCGGGACAAACCCCATGAGCACATCGTAAAAGGAGATGTAGCGGAAAGATTTGAATCCTCCCATGTAGCGAATGAGCATTTGCCCATACTTGTCGATGGGGACGTTAATCACCTGTCCGGCTTTGGTGGTGAGGATGAGGTAAGGAGGTTCGTAATCCACTTTTTCCACCTGGAGTGCCTGCATTGCCATCTGCATGGAGAAAGCGGCGTACACATGCTGGTTAAAACGGATGAACAGCGGGATACGCCGCAGCACGCCGTCCGGATCGGGGTAAAGGTTTACGAAACCAGCCGAGAGCCCGGCGTTAAGGAAAAGCGGATTTTCCGGCTCCAGGCGCTCTTCGCTAATCAGGTTGTGGAAGAGGGTTTCGGGAACTTCCTGAAGCAGCGGCTGGTAATTTAGCCCTTTCGGCTCCTGGGACATGGCGTAGCGGAAGTGCTCCGAATCCGCCCGGGAGAAGTAGAGGGCGTTTACCACTTTGCCACACTCCTGAATGGCCTGGCGGAATTCCTGATCTTCCTCGGGATGCCGCCTGTCCGGATCAAAAATAAAATCCAGCCCAATCAGTTTAACCTCGTTTTCATTCAGGAAGCGAATCATCTTTGCCCAGTACTTACGCGGCCATTGATGGTAGCTTCCCAGTTTCGCCACACTGCGCTCATCCACATCAATAATAACAATGTCGTCGATGGGGGTTTTGGGTTGTTCCACCACCCGCCGTAACCGCCAGTCGTAACTCTGGGCTTCCATGCGGAAGAAAAATGGTTTAAACAGTACCTGGGTGATTAACCAGGCCACCAGCCCCATGATTAATCCCACCAGGAGTCCAGTAAACAGTTTTTTCGCCAGATTTTGTTTCATTCTACTTCACCTGTTTTGTTTTCTTAATTTTACCGCTTCGCGAAGTGAAAATCTGTTGCCGTGCGCACTTCGGTAGAATATAGGACATTTTGGACCAATTTTCCACTATCGGATCAGGGAAAAGGTAAAGTCGAAAGCGGAGGGCAACCGGAAATAGGGGGAATTGGTGTCTGCCTGGAAAGAAATGGTTTCATCCGGCAGCATCGAATTTGCGAACGGCTTCCAGAAAGCGGTCGATGTCCTCCCGGTTGTTGTAAAAATGGGGCGAGACTCGAATTTTGCCTTCCCGCAGAGAAACGAAAATTTTTCGGTTGTGAAGGTGCTGGTACAACTCCTCTGCCCGGGGATGGAAGAAGGTCACAATACCGGAGCGGTGTTCCGGTTCCGTTGGGGAGTAAAGTCGGTAACCGGCCTCCGGGAGGCACTGCATCAGGTAATCGGTATTTTCCAGCACTTTTTGCTGGATGGTCGCGGTTCCGATTTCCAGCATCATCTCCAGGCTGGCGCGGGCTCCCACAATGCCCAGGGTGTTAAAGGTGCCGGTTTCGAATCGGCGGGCATCCGGTGCCCAATCCTGGAAATAATTAAAGAAGTCGTACGGTGTTTGCACCCCCAGCCAGCCTGCAATCGCCGGGTAGAGCTGTTCAAAAATGCGGGGCGAGATGTACACAAACCCGATTCCTGCTGGCCACATCAGCCATTTATGTCCGCTGGTGGAGAGAAAATCGATATGCATCTCCTGCACGTCCATCTGCAACGCACCCAGCCCCTGGATGGCATCCACGCAGAAGATAATGTCGTGCTGTCGGCACATCTCGCCGATGGCTTTCAGATCGTTCCGGAACCCGTTCAGGAATTCCACAAAGCTGATGGAGAGCAGGCGGGTGCGCGGGTGAATGTGCGCTTCAATATCTTCCAGCAGGAGTCGCCCTTCGCGGTGTTTAACAAAGTCCAGTTCCACTCCCAATCGTTTTAGCCCCCGGAAGGGAATCACATTGGAAGGGAATTCGAAATTGTTTAGCAGCACCCGGTCGCCCGGTTGCCACTCCAATCCCAGTGCCAGAATATTCAGCCCCGCAGAGGTGTTGGGCGTTAGAGCAATGTTTTCTGCCGGGGCGTTGATGAGTTGCCCGATTAACGTTTTCAGGTGCTCCTTCTCTTCCAGGGCGGCGGGCCAGAACTCAATGTCCTCACGGTTGCGCAGGTGCAACAGCTTTTCCATTGCCTCGCGAGCGCGGGAATTAAGCGGAGCGATCCCGGCATGGTTCAGATAAACCTGTTCCGGTAAATGGGGAAAAAGCTTACGGTAGGCATCCCAATCGGTCATGGGGAGTTTTCCTTTCTACGATTTTCCAGCTTGTTTTTTCACTTCATTAAGAGGTTAATATAAAAATTCATGAAACAAAAAGGGGAGAAATTTTACAAAATATTGGGAGGGAATTACCGGAACGAAAGAGGAAGTTCCTGAATCGCCTTATCTGGTGTCATTTTCGTGGAGGGGGCTTTTAAAACCCGCCGCGAACACCCCCGACTATCCGGGATTTTTCGAATTCACCGAGGCGGTTTAAATTTGTTTGGTCAGCAACGGCATTTAAAAACATCAAAGCCCATTTTTCAAAATAAGAAATGCGTGAAAATGCAATTGGAATTGTTCTTTTAAAATTGTTGAAACTACACATTAAGAAGCTGTTGATTTTTTAACCTTAAATATTTAGATAAAAATCGCCCTGATTATAACTGAATTTTTCTACTTTTTCTGGCACCAGAAAAATTAAATATACTGATTAAGAACAGTAATTTTTTCTATTTTTTGCTTTTCATTATGTTTGCA
>JALWDQ010000953.1:0-2118 GCA_027039625.1 Calditrichia bacterium
GAAGAGGCGTACGACGAAATTCTGTACGGCATTGAACGTACCCGCCACAACACAGGACTCGTCCTGAACCTTGCCCTCAGTTACAGCGGTCGCCAGGAAATTCTGGATGCGGTGCGCGCCATTGCCTACAAAATCAAAGCGGGCCTTCTACAACCCGAGGAAATTAGCGAGCAGATTTTCGCCAGCCATCTGTACACCAACAACCTCCCTGACCCCGATCTCCTCATCCGCACCAGCGGAGAATTGCGGGTGAGTAATTTTATGCTCTGGCAACTCTCTTACACCGAAATTTACGTCACCAAAACCTTGTGGCCGGACTTTCGCAAGGCGGAGTTCTACGATGCCATGATTAATTATTTAAACCGCGAACGCCGGTTCGGTAAAGTGAGTGAGCAATTAGTCCAAAATGCCACAGGATAACGATTACATGAAATCCTTCCACACCTGGCTAAAGCGGGTGTGGGACTTCCTTTACACCTTCCGCAAAATCATCCTCATCTGGGTGTTCCTCACTGCATTTGTTGCTATTGGAATTGCGCTGGGGCTGGATAAAAAAGCCGTCGCTTTTCTGGCGATTATTCTGGGAATTTTAAGTCAGGCCTTTATTGGTCTGATTAATTTAATTGCTCTTATTCCGGTGGTGGGGCCACTGATAGCCAAGGTGTTAGCGCTCCCCATTTACTGGATTTTAAATTCTCTGGGTTATTTTGTTTCGGTAGTTGCCATTAAAAAAGGGTATAAAAAGGAAGTACTGAATTACCGGGTGCTCACCATGGTGTTTCTGGTGGGGCTGGCGGTGGGGTTTGTAATCGGTCAACTGGTGTAACCTGCCCGGAGTCAACCATCCTTTGCCATGATGAATCCAGACTACACACACTGGCTGCAATATCTTTACGATTTGCAATTTTCCGGCATCAAGCTGGGGTTGCAAAATATTACCCGTTTGCTGGAAAGTCTGGGTAATCCACACCGGCGTTTTCCTGCTATTCATCTGGCAGGCACCAATGGGAAAGGTTCCACGGCGGCATTTATGGCTTCCATATTACAGGAAGCGGGTTATCGAGTGGGGTTGTACACTTCGCCTCATTTAGTGGATTTTACCGAACGCATCCGGGTCAATGGAGTACCCATGCCGCAGGAACTCCTGGTGGAGTATGTGCAGGAACTGCATCCGCTTATCGAGCAGATTCACCCCACCTTTTTTGAGGCGACCACCGCCATCGCTTTTCGTTACTTCGCCGAGAAACAGGTGGATGTGGCGGTGGTGGAAACGGGCCTGGGCGGGCGGCTGGATGCCACCAACGTGCTGGAACCGCTGGTGGCAGTAATTACTCCCATCGGTCTGGAACATCAACAGTACCTGGGCGAAACGCTGGAAGAAATTGCCCGGGAAAAGGCGGGAATAATTAAGGCGGGCGTTCCGGTGGTGACTTCCCACCAACATCCTGCAGTGTCTCAGGTGTTGCGTTCCCGTGCCCGGGAGCTGGGAAGCCCCTTTGTCCAGATGCACCCGGGAAAGGAGGTGGAAATCCAGGAGCTTACCATCGAGGGAGGGCGGTTTACCCTGCATGCCGGGGAGCGGGATTTTCCGGATTTGCGCATTCCCCTGGCGGGGCGGCATCAGGTGTACAATGCAGCCCTGGCGGTGGAAGCCTTGTTGCAGATTAATGAGGTTTCTCTGCCCGAACCTGCCATCCGAAAAGGGCTGGAAGGCTGCGAATGGCCCGCCCGGTTGCAGATTATCCGTCGCCAGCCTCTGGTTTTACTGGATGTTTCCCACAATCCCCCGGGGTTTCAGAGCACCTTTCGCTTCTTGCGGGAACTTTTCCCCACGGCAGCGTTTAAATTAATCCTTGGGCTGGCAAAAGATAAAGATTATCCCGCTATTGTCGATATTGTGGTTCGTCAGGCGCAGGAAGTCGTGCTGGTCGAATGGTTCTCGGACAGAGGATTACCCGCAGCCGCTCTGCAAAAGGCGTTTGAAGAACGGCAGAAGCAGGTGCGTACCTTCCCGGATGTGATTTCCGCTTTCCATCAACTTCAGAAGGAGCAGAAGGCAGATGAAGTGTTGCTCATTATGGGTTCTCACTATCTGGCCGGTCGCTTTCTGGAAACTTA
>JALWDQ010000954.1:0-2118 GCA_027039625.1 Calditrichia bacterium
GTTCATAGTGTGGGGTGAGGTAGTTCGCAATGTCCACACTTAATTTGCGCATCAACCCGATAACCATCTCGGTGACGGTGGGTAACTCTGCAATGGCACTTTCGCATTTTTTGGCTTCAGCCGATTTAGTCGCCTGGGTGCTTCCCAGAATTTCACCGCTTTCCGTGCCCACAACGCGCAGGGAAACGGTGACCGAAGCCGTGCGTTTTTTACAGGGAACCTTCTTCGTGAATTTTTGCCCTTTGTTTTTGTAGGTGCGGGTTTCCGTGAAATTTTGTTCCTGAGAAGAATAGGCGACCTTACCCATGACAATAGCATCCACCCCCAGCAGGCGTCCCAGGCTAACCGCCTGCGATTGATCCAGAAGACCGGACATGGTTAGTTGCTGTTCCTGAATGACCTGTTCCAACCGGCTGCGCTCGATTACATCGAAGACATTGGTGAATGTTCCCTCCTGCAGGGTCTTTCCTTCTTTCTTTCCTCCCATACCCAAAAATCCCGTAGCTATGGGATGAATTCCCCGGTCGTTATCGATGAGGTGAGTCACCAAAAAATCGGAAAATTGCTTCCCGTATTCACCCTGTCCTTCAAAATCCAGGACTGCAATGCGTTTTACCCCCGGAAATAACTGGGCGGGCGGTTTTAACACGAAAACCTTAATTTTTTTGTAAGAATAGGCCGGAGAAAACAGAACAAATAAAATGAAGATGGCAACCAGGCTTTTGTGAATGATGTTCCGGTTCATTTTATCCTCCTGAGCTATGTCTAATAAAACAAAAAGAAAATTTTCCCGATTGTCAACCTTTTTTGTTTTTTTCTTCCCTGAAAATTGGTTTGATAGTGTACATAATTTTGTTTAAAAAACGAAAAAGTATTAAGAAAAAAGGCAATATACTCCTTAGCTTTGTGGAAAAAATAAAACAATAGTAACCAAAATCCGAAGAGTATAACACCAAACTTTTTGTGAATGAAAATAGTGAATAAGAAATCGAGGTTCAAGAATTTTTGTTGGATAAACAAATTTTTATAGATGTTTTACAAAATAATTTTCCTGGTAGGCAAGCGAAAAAAACATTTTTTACAGGTCAATATCCGGAATTTCTACAAATCTCCAGGTGTAAAGGAATGTTTTCTGTTTAAATCGGGCGGGAAGCCTGCTATATTCCATTTCAGATGAAGAAAGCTTCCTGTCGTTTGGTAATCGCATCTATCGCATTAAGATCATTTTCTGCTCGCCCACATCCCGCCGCCATTATCGCTCCGGGTAATGAGTCCCTGCTCTCCCACCACAAAAACACGCGTTGTGCTATCTGTTTCTATCGCATCAATGCCATTCATGGGAACCCCGAACAGGGTCGTGTTCCAGTTCGCCCCGGCGTCATGGGTTCGTGCCACCGCTCCACCTCCATTCCACAATCGGCAGGCTGCAAATCCGGTATCGGAACCCGTAAACTTCAGGGAAAGGATGCGCCCTTCGTTGCCATTCAGATAAAATACCGAAAAATTCCAGTTAACACCGGTGTTGGAGGTTCGCCCGAAAATAGGCTGAAAAATGGAATTCTCGCCGCCCACAAAACCGGTTCCGGTATCTACCATACAGGAGCCGAAAAATCCACCACCCATCATTCCGGACTGGAATACCGTCCAGGTTCGCCCGGCATCGTGAGAATAAAGAATTCCCTGATCCTGTGCCCCGCAAATGCCATTATTCCCAAAAAAGGAAACCGTACGTAGGGTACTGAATATCCCACTGGATACCGCTACCCAGCTACTGCCTCCATCCGTGGTGCGGTACATTTTTCCAGACTGTCCGACCACCAGGCCGGAATCTTCATTGAAAAAGTACACTCCGTATAAATTCGGTGCTCCAGGCGGAGAAACAGGTATCCAGGTGGTACCTCCATCTGTTGTCTTAATCACAACACCATTGTCTCCCACCACGTAACCCGTCTGTTCATCGGTAAAATACACTCCATTGAGACGGATGGTTACGCCGGAATTTAACGCCTCCCACCCCGTCTGAGCAGAACTAACTACGACCAGACAAATGAACACCAGAAAAAACACTATGAACGGTTTCATTATCTTCCCCGGATTTTGCTAAGACAAGAGAAAAAA
>JALWDQ010000955.1:0-6519 GCA_027039625.1 Calditrichia bacterium
GAAAAACAAAAACCAGTATAGAAAATTATTGGGTTTGATATGACTTGCCGAGGTATTAAGTGCTCGTGTGCCCGAATCCAGACCAAAAGACTTGCAAAAATGAAAAAAATCTTTTAATTTAGTTTTCGGTATTAGTGTTCCTCCTCAGGTTTTGTTCTCACATATAATTTAACCTGAGGAGGTTTTTTATTGCAACTTTTTTAATTAGGCATCGGGAATTTCTGAGTACAATGGAGTTTGTTAGATAATTAAGCAAATGTTAATCTTTCTCCCTTTGGCTCGGGGATAGGATCCCCAAACTCTTTTGCGGTTTCAATCCAGAAATGAATTGCCTCCTGAATATTTTTAATCGCTTCTTCGTACGTTTTCCCATGTACCATACATCCGGGAAGTTCAGGCACTTCAGCGACAAAGGCATCGTCTTCTCTACTCCAGTAGATGATGATTTCGTATTTGTACATTATTTCCTTCCGGATTTATATTTGATAACTATATTTCTTACTTGTTTAACATGATAAGGTTTTGCTTTATTTCCATCTCGAAAATTTATATTGGCATCTGATGTACCACTTAGAATCTGCGAAATCAGTTTTTCGTATTTACCCATTCTTTATTCTGTTAAATTTTATTTTCTTTTATTTTAAGCATTATTTAACCCATCTTCAACCCCTGTTTGACATTCCTTGGGAAATAGCGTAAATTAGCAAACTTTATAATTTATGAAAGGACGTCGGAAGCGATTTCATGAAAATGGACCATATTCGAAACTTTTGCATTATTGCCCATATAGATCATGGTAAATCCACCCTGGCCGACCGGCTTCTGGAATACACCCACACTCTGGATCGACGCCAGTTGAAGGAGCAGGTGCTGGACAACATGGATCTGGAGCGCGAGCGGGGCATCACCATCAAAGCGCATTTTGTGCGCATGGATTACCAGCACCGGGACGGAAAGCGGTACGAATTCAACCTCATCGATACGCCGGGACACGTGGATTTTTCCTATGAAGTCTCCCGCAGTCTGGCGGCTGCCGAGGGCGCTTTGCTGCTGGTGGATGCCGCCCAGGGAGTGGAAGCCCAGACCATCAGCAACCTGTACCATGCCCTGGAAAATGACCTGACCATTGTACCCGTCATCAACAAAATTGATTTACCCAGCGCCCAGGTGGATGTGGTGAAGCACCAGATTATGGAACTGATCGGCTGCGATGAATCGGAGATTTTGCTCACCAGCGCCAAAACCGGCGTGGGGGTGGAAGAGGTGGTGGATGCCATCATCGAACGAATTCCTCCGCCGGAGGGAGATCCCCGGGCTCCGCTTCAGGCACTCATTTTCGATTCCAGTTTCGATAATTACCGGGGTGTGGTGGCGCTAATTCGGGTATTTAACGGGGAGATTAAAGAAGGAGACAAAATCAAATTCTTTGCCACCGGGCAGGAATTTGAGGTGGAGGAGCTGGGATTCTTGCGGTTGAAGCGCGTGCGCACCGGTAAACTAACCACCGGCGAGGTGGGATATTTAATTTGCGGTGCGAAAGATGTGCGAGATATTCGGGTGGGCGATACGGTGACCCACGCCCGACGTCCCGCACCGGAGCCTCTACCCGGTTACCGGGCGGTAAAACCCATGGTGTTCAGCGGAATTTATCCCATCGTCAATCAGGAATTTGAGAATTTGCGGCAGGCACTGGCCAAGCTGGCGCTGAACGACGCCGCTCTCCAATACGAACCGGAAACCTCCACCGCGCTGGGATTCGGCTTTCGCTGCGGTTTTCTGGGACTTCTGCACATGGAGATCGTTCAGGAGCGCCTGGAACGGGAATTCGGGCAACAAATTATCGTTACCACCCCCAATGTGGTGTACCGGGTTACCACCACCGATGGTGAAGTGCAATTGATTGAAAATCCCTCAAAAATGCCCGATCCCGTAAAAATAGAAAAAATTGAGGAACCGTACATTCGTGCTCAGATTATCACACCGCCGGAGTATATCGGCAACATCATGAAAATATCCAACGAACGGCGGGGTATTCTGAAAAATACCGCCTATCTGGATCCTTCCCGGGCAGACATCCAGTACGAGTTTCCCCTCTCCGAAGTGATTTTCGATTTCTTCGATAAGCTCAAGTCGGTTTCCCGGGGATTTGCATCTTTCGATTACGATTTTGCCGGTTACCGGGAAGGGGAGCTGGTGAAGCTGGACATTTTAATCAACGGGGAGCCGCTGGATGCCCTTTCCACCATCGTGCACAAAGATCGCGCTTACGAAAAGGGACGAGCCCTCTGCACCCGCCTGCGGAAACTCATTCCCCGGCAACTGTTCGAGGTGGTCATTCAGGCGGCAATTGGGAATCGGGTGATTGCCCGGGAGGTGGTTAAACCGCTGCGGAAAAATGTGCTGGCAAAGTGCTACGGCGGCGATGTAACCCGGAAGCGGAAATTGCTGGAGAAACAGAAGGAAGGGAAAAAGCGCATGAAGCAGGTGGGACGGGTGGAAATTCCCCAGGAGGCCTTCCTCTCGGTTCTGTCTGCAGAATAAATTAAGCTAATTGGGAGAGGCAAAGCAGAGAAGACATCCGAGTACGTAAAACACCGGGCAGGAAGGAAAAATTCATTTTTCAGGAAACCTATTGCCCGTAGCAAGGTTTAAGTTATTCTGAAAAATTAAAAAGAAACGAAACCGTAATGTGATTGGATAAGCTGTATTTTCTGCACTGCTGCTGTATTTTTGGTGCTATTGAGATTTACGGTTCTAAATATAAATTTGTGAAGTAACCTCCGGACATTCCGGAGGAATTTGGCCATTAGCAATGCGAAGGAGGGTTTTATTTTGAAGCCGGAAAAGAAACGTTGGGAATCGATTCGAGCCATTTTAATTGCGGTGCTGGCTGCACTGATTTTAAGACAGTTTGTAATTGCCGCCTATAAAATTCCCACCAGCTCCATGGAGGACACCCTGCTGGTGGGCGATTTTTTGCTGGTAAACAAATTTTATTATGGTGCGCAAACCCCGAATTGGATCGGGATACCTTTTACCCGCATCGGATTTAACATCCCCTGGATTCGTTTCCCCAAAATCGCCGAGGTGAAGCAAAACGACATTGTGGTGTTTCGTTATCCGCGCGATCCCCATCTGGAATACATCAAGCGCTGCGTGGCGGTGGGCGGGCAAACGGTGGAAGTGATTAACAAAGTGCTGTACGTGGATGGCAAACGTTTCCCCGATCCGCCCAAATTAAAGCATGTGGATCCCAACATTTTCAGCCGGGACAACCCTTTTTACCCAACATTCCGCCCGGGGCTGGGAAGCCGCGACAATTTCGGGCCGGTCACCGTGCCACCGCATCATTACTTTATGATGGGCGACAACCGCGACCGCAGCTCCGATAGCAGGGAATGGGGCTTTGTTCCCCCGGAAAATATTGTGGGGCGTCCGCTCATCATTTATCTGTCCTGGGATTCCCGGGTGCCCGGATATCGTTTAACCCATAAAATTCGCTGGAATCGCCTGGGCTGGGTGATTCGCTAATTTCCATGGAACGGGCCGGGTTGTACATTCACATTCCCTTTTGCCAGCGCAAGTGCGGTTACTGCGATTTTTACTCCATCACCAACCTCACGCACCAGGAGGCTTTTGTGGAGGCGCTGCTGCGGGAAGCGGATTTGCTGGCTCCCCGCTTTGCCCACTGGCAATTCGATACGGTGTTTGTGGGTGGCGGCACCCCCACCGTGCTGGCGCCGCCGCTTCTGGAACGCATTGTCCATCATCTCTGGCGCCGTTTTCATATTTTACCCCGGGGGGAATATAGTATCGAGGCGAATCCCGGTACGGTGGAATACCCGCAGTTGCGTGCTTTGCGCCAGCTGGGATTTAATCGATTGAGCCTGGGAGCGCAGTCCTTTTTCGATGAAGATTTACGCTTCCTGGAACGCATCCACACCGCCGCGGAGGTGTATCGGGGATTCGAAGATGCCCGGCGAGCGGGATTCGATAATATCAACCTGGATCTAATCACTGCCTTCCCCGGGCTTACTCCCCAACGCTTCGGCAGTACTCTGAAGGAAGCCGTGCGCCTGCAGCCGGAACACATTTCTTGCTATACTCTGATTCTGGAACCGGGCACTCCTTTTTACCGGCGGATGGAGCGGGGGGAGCTTACTCCGGTGGAGGAGGAAACGGAAGCGATGTTTTACCGGATGGCCAATCAGGTGCTGGGGGCTGCGGGATATGAACCTTACGAGATTTCCAATTTCGCCCGCGCCCGGCAATGGCAGTGCCGCCACAATCTGAAATACTGGCAGCACCAGCCGTATCTGGGGCTTGGGCCATCTGCCCATTCCTTCGATGGCGAAAAGCGCTGGTGGAATGTCTGTTCTCTAACAAAGTACCTCCGGATGTTCTCGGAGAATCAACTTCCGGTGGCAGGGCAGGAGGTGCTCAGCGACACCACGCGCAAATTCGAATACATCTTCCTGCACCTGCGCCTGCGGGAGGGGATTCCCCGGGCGGATTATCTGCGCCGCTTTGGCAGGGATCCCGTACAGGAATACCAGACCACCGTCGAGCGGCTGCGTACAAACCATTTTCTGGATGTTACCGAGGAGCGCATCAAATTAACAAATGAGGGCTGGTTGCTGGCAGACGAAATCGCCAGTTACTTCCAAACACACGAGGAAACAGGTGCGTAATTCAACAACCAAAATCTGTTTTTTTCTGATATGGGGCATCTTCGGGGTCGTTTTGGGGCAGAATCCCGCGGCTCAACCCATTCAGAACTTCCCCAGGCTGCATCTGAAGGATGGCAAAATTCAGGCGCAGGAATCCCCCCAGGAACGGCGGGATCGGCAGATGTTCCGCGTGGCACAAAGCTACCTGAACATGAGCCGCTACGATAAAGCCATTCCCATCCTCGAGGATCTTTTACAACGGCATCCGGCAAACCGATCTTATTACCAGACCCTGCTGCGGGCGTACCTGACGGTGGCAAATGTGAACGCCGCCGATTCTCTGGTGCAGGAGATGCTGCGACGCAATCCGGGGGATGTGCTGTTGCAGGTGGACCACGCCATGGTGCTCTATCGCAAAGACCGGAAAGAAGAGGCGATGGCTATCTGGAAGCGGGTGCTCAAGGAGCATCCCCGCGACCCTGGAATGTACAACCGGGTCGCCAACGCCATGCTCCAGAACCGCCTGCTGGACGAAGCCATCCGGGTGTACGAACTGGGACTCCAGCGCATCCCGCACTCCGATTATTTCCTGCAAAATATCGCCAGTTTGTACCAGAGCCGCCTGATGTATGCTCGCGCCGCAGAGTACTATCTGAAGTACCTGGAGCGCAATCCCGGTCAGCAGCAGTTCATCTTTAGCCGCATCCTCTCCTTCCGGGTGATGGAGGAAGACCGGGAGGAGTTCTACCGGGCACTCCAGAGCATGGCCGAAAACTCCCCCATTGCCGACAAGATTTACCTTTTAATGGCGCAATTATACCAGCGAGACCGGGAGTTTGAGAAAGCCTATCGGATTTACCGGCAGCTGGAAAAGAAAAAGGGAGATGGTCGCTATTTACTGCAATTTGCCCGCGCCGCCCAGCAGGATTCCAGTTACGAAATTGCCCTGCAGGCCTATCGGGAGGTGATTGAAAACCGGAAACAGCAGGGGAAAATTCCCCGGGAAGCTTACCGGGGAGCGGTGACCTGTTTGTACCGTCTGGCAGAGAAAACGGGCGACAATCGCTATGCCCGGGAAGCGGTGGAGATGATTGAAACGCTGCGCCAGAAAAAACCGGACTGGCGGGAATTCTCCCACCTGGTTTTTCTGGAAGGTCGCATCTATCTGGGTTATTATTTCGATGTGGATAGAGCCATTCAGCTTTTTCAGGAAGTGGTAAAGCATGGGCAGAAGGAACCGAAAGTGGCCGCGCGTGCCCGCCTGAAACTGGGAGAGTGTTACCTGATTCGCGGGGAACTGGAACGGGCACTCCAGGAATTTCGCCAGTTGCAGAATTCCCGGGAACGCGCTATGGCACTGCTGCGCACGGCTCAGACCTATTATTTCCGGAAAGAATGGGAGAAGACGAAACAGGCAATCAACGAGATTTTGCGCAGCATGGGGGTGGATTCTGACGTAACCAACGACGCCCTGGCACTTCAGATGAAAATCAGTGCTCTGGAGGCGCACAAAGAATTGCTCACAAAATTGGCCGAAGCGGATTTGTTGCTCTTCCAACGGCAAAAGTCCCGGGCGTTGCACCGCTACCAGGAGCTGGTGGGAGAAAAATCTTTCCCCCCGGCACTGCGCGCTAACCTGTACCAGCAAATCGTTCGGTTGCAGGTGGAACTGAAAGACGTTCCGGCAGCGCTGGAGTGGTGCCAGAGCGCGCTGCAAGATTCCACCCAGCAGCTTTATGCCGATCGACATTTGTTCCTTATGGCAGGTATTCTGGAAAAGTACGCCAACCGCCCCCGGGAAGCATTCGATGCCTACCAGACCCTGTTACAGAACTATCCCAACAGTTTG
>JALWDQ010000956.1:0-2116 GCA_027039625.1 Calditrichia bacterium
CGGCACACTGGTAAACCAGGATTCTGCCAGCTTTATCGAGTCCACACTAATATCGCTGTACCCGGCGTATCCAATGGCACCGTTAAAATCGGCAATGGGGGCCGATTCATCCGCCTGTAAGATGTGTAGGTAATCGTGAATAAACGAACCTTCTTCGAACGTTTTGGGGAAAGGCTCGGCGGAAGCGAAACTCTTCAAAATCCGCCAGCCACTCATAATAAAATCGCCCCCCACGTTCATGTAATCGATGATATCATCGATGTGTTGGGGAAGTTTGTGTACATCCTGTTCGTTGGTGTACAGATTGTCTGCATGCCACACAATGACCTTGTACTGCCCCATCAGCTCCTTGCTGGGCATGCCGTGGCGGATGAAATCCCAGGCATCGTTGGTCTGGAAAATATGGGCGTAGAAGGAATCCACTTCCGCATCATCGTAAATAAGACCAATGTTGGCCAGAAGCGATTCGTCTGTTTCATCGATAATCAACACATCTTTCTGGAAGGTGGGCTGCACCAGCTTCACGTGCACCGTATCTCCCACCGGATCTACCAGATTGGTATTATCCCGGCAAGTTACACGGATGATATGCTCTCCATCCATGGGCTGGAAGAATTCCGGCGGAATGTAAAGCGAAGTATCCGTTGTCCAGGTCCAGTCGCCATCATCCACCGCCCAGGCATATTCCACTACCTCTCCATCCTGATCCGAAGCATGGTAAACAATCTGGATGCCCTGCCACCAATCGGTGATGTGATCGATAATGAAAAACTGCTCGTTTTCCCGGGGAGAAAGAATCTCCGTCACCGGCGGGTAAGTTTGTACGGTGTAAAACCGTTTTTCAGCGGGAGTCGGATCCACATCTCCCACATTATCCACTGCTCGCACCTGGAAGGTCTGGTAATTCAACTCATCGCTGGATTCAAAAGGGATGGTGATGCTGGTAGCTTCGGTTTGCACCCAATCATGGTACACCGTGTCCTGTTTGAACACATGGTAGGTAATGTACCGATACTGGTAGGCCACGATAAACCCATCATTGTCCTCGCCATCCCAGTGGAGGGTGACCAGCGCAAACAGCGTATCTCCATCCACGGGAATGTTGGCCAGCGTGGTGTTGGGCGGTTCATTGGGTCTGGGAGGACTGGTGGGTCGTTCGCAGGCAAAAAACACCAGGCTCACCATCACCATTCCTATAAAAAAGATTCGAAATAAACGTGCCATAACGTTTCCCATTTCGTTAAAGCCTATTCAAAATATTGAACACCGGTTATTTTTACCCGGGGCGAAAACTGATAGGTATCCCGGTAGCGGCTAATGGAACGGAACGGTTCCAGCATGACCTGAACTTCCGTTACCCGGTTTTCGTACACCGTAAATTGTTTTTCCAGCTCTACAAATAGAGAAGAATCCTGCGGCGCCTCCACTTTGATTTCGTCAAAATTACTGAATTTTAGCACCGTGGCTTTCATGCCAAACTTCAAGCGATTGTAATCCTGGGGCGGTACGTAGGATTCGAAAATTGTATATGAATGATACTGATTGTTTTCCCGTTTAATCAAATTGTAGGTAATGTCTTCCTGTTTGTAACTTTTGATGGTGGGATACAGAACAGCGTAAGCACTATCCCGATACACTTTTCCTTGAAAAATGGTGACTCCGAAACTATCACTTTCTCCCACGGTAAACGTATCGGTCACAATCACAATGGTGGTATCCGAAGGATCGGATACCAGAGTTACCCGAAGAATTCCGGGTCCCGGGGAAGGCTCGATGTTACTACAGGTTACAAGGAAGGCCCCCAGAGTCAACACAAGGAGGAGAAAAACCAACTCTTTCACACATTTTTTCATGGTTCAGGAACCTCATAAAGGTTAAACATCGGGGAGCCGCCCGAAACGACTCCCCGGAATCGCCCAGAATTATTTCATGAGGATCATCTTGCGCACTTTGTTGAATTTTCCGGCATGCATACGGTAGAAATAGACGCCGCTTGCCACAGGATAGCCGAAATCGTCGGTACCATCCCAGACCACGGCATGATGTCCCAGACTCATTTTTTCATCCAGCAGGGTTTTTACTTTGCGACCCAACAGATCGTACACTACCAGTTTTA
>JALWDQ010000957.1:0-6504 GCA_027039625.1 Calditrichia bacterium
TCGCTGCACCCTGTTGCTTAGTTCAACTTTCCGAATATGCTGCGCGGAACGTACTTCCCGTCGTGCGACCCGACATCATTCTCCAATGAGGTTCTGAATAACCTCCTTCAACTTCTTCTCGTCCCCCCGACGATAGCCCACATGGGTGTAAACAATTTTGCCGTTCTTGCCAATCACCACGGTAAAGGGTGGCACATTTCCCTGGAACATGCGAATCACTTCGTTGTTGGTATCCAGCAGTACCTTAAACGGGTACCGGTGGGATTTCACAAAGCTTTTCACCCGCCCCACGGTTTTGGGGTCATCCACAGAGATGGCTAAAAATTGTACCCCGTCGTCGCTAAACTCTTTGTACAGCTTCTTCACTTTTTTCATTTCCTCGATGCAGGGTACGCACCAGGTGGCCCAGAAATTCATCACTACCGGCCCCTTCTCCAGATTCTCCGAAAGCCGGAAGTTTTTTCCGTCCAGATCTTTCAGCACAAAATCCGGTGCCTGTTTCCCCACCACATTCTCTTCCTGGGCCGGCAACCATGCCACCAGTAAAACGATGCCCAGCAAAACAATCCATACCTTTTTCATGCTCTCCTCCAATACCTTGATGGAATGATTTTCTTTCATATAACATTTTATTTTTATTTTTTATGAAGTTCGTACCGAACTCCCCTTGAGTTCCAACCTGTTTACAAGATGTTCCTCAAAAATCGCTATTTCTTCCGATTCGCTTGAAATTAAAATTCCGGGTACTTCGTCCAGGCGGCCTGTAACACTGCTTTGCTCTCGGCCACTTGCAGAAACGCCACTACGGTTAAATCCTGCCCCCATGCGGAAGAGGGAATAAACTGGAAGTTTACACTCTGATGGGCGTCTGCATTCAAAGCAATGGGGGTTCCGTTCGCATCCGGAAACATATCCCGCATCACATACTCGAAATGCGTTTGTCCATTGGTACCAGGAGGCGTCTCGTAATCCACAGCATCTTCCACTAATACAACCATAAGCAGCGTACCGGAAGGTAAATCTTCCAGAGCGTGCACCTTTACCGTGCCGGAAATCAAAGAATCCGATATTTCCAGAGCAGAAAAGCTAATCTCCGCTGTTGCCGACTCCTGCAGCGCAGCGCGAATCTTTTCCCGATAGCTTTCTTCCGAAAGGGGATCGCTTACTTTGATTCCATTGACATAGGCCATGGGAATATTTTTAGGCTGGTAATAATTATACCGCGCCCGATTTTCCTCCTCTGCCGCCCGATACATGGGATCGGTGTTGGAGGGGAAAAAAGGATGATATTCCACCGGAATGAGCAACACCGCACCGTAACTGCGCGTTAAATCTTCAATAATGGCATCGGATTGGGGACAGGGAGGGCAGCTCACATTGGAAAAATGCTCCAGTAACGCCACCTTTACCCGGGTTAAGGATTCGTTCACCTCCACAACCTGATTCGACTGTAAGTTCACCTCTTTGTGTACCGGGGCATAATTACTCTTCGCAAGGGTGATGCGATAGTTCCCCTCGGGAAGCCCCGTAACCTGGAGAGGAGTGATTCCAAACTGCAATTTGTTGATGGTTACCTGGGCGCTGTCCGGTTGGGTGGTAATGGAAATATCCCCGGAAGCCACCTTCACCAGTTCGAATTGCACCGAGGACTCTTTTCCTTCTTCTACCGTCACGACAGCAGAATCGGGATTGGAACGGGTTTTGGAGAGAAACACGTGTACTACATGCTCTCCCACCGGGACATTCTGCAACAGTGCCGGGGTTACCTGTCCGGTGTCCCGATAATCCAGAAAGATTCGGGCCCCAAAGAAATTAACGGAAGAAACCATCAGATTTCCTGTTCGGGAGGTAAAACCCAGAATTTTTCCATCTTTTGTGGTACAGGTAAACACCACCAGCAATGAACTTACCGCCAGCAGCAGCAGCAGTATTTTGAACCATCGCATAGATGCACTCCCTTTCGTTCGCCCATTCGACTGATTTAAATTCTTAAGAATCTACTTCTATCTGGTTTTAATACGATTAAAAAAAAGAAAAGCCGAAACGAAAAGACAATCGTTTCGGCACGTATTTTCAACACATTATTGCCCAACAAATTCCACAACCATTTTTCATGGGAACAATCCGGTTATTTCATGAGAATCATTTTACCGGTAAGCACATGAGAACCGTTTTGTAAGCGATAAAAATACAGCCCGGAAGGTACCGCATTTCCTTTATCATCCCGGCCATCCCATCGTACGGTATGGATTCCCGCCGGGAGTGCCTGATTTACCAGTACCCGAACCGGTTGCCCCAGAACATTGTAAATAATTAGTGAAGTGCGTCCCCGGGTAGCTTGCCCCACTTCGAACATAATGTGGGTATCGGGATTAAACGGATTGGGATAATTCTGATACAGAGCAAAACTGCCGCTTACCGCAATCCGCTTATGAGCAATACTATTGGGTCCCGTACTCCCCACAAATTGCTTCCGGATGGAATCTGCGGGGTTGCTTATATTCTCCACCTTAACCTGCAGGATACCTACATCGGGGGAACTTCCCGTGTACATATCGATAATCAGTTCATCGGTACTATCCGGTAAAATATCCACTTCCACGGTATCCACAAAAGGCGAATAGCAGGAGCTACCCACACAAAAAGAGCTGGACCAATCCGCTGGCATATTGACCGAAAAGCGCACAATGCGCAGAGTGATGGTATTGGGAGATACATTCTTCAGAAAAGTGTGAAAAGCAATAATATCACCCGGTGAACCATACAAAGTGGTCACATCCGCCTGCCAGGTAAACGTCTGGGCGGGTGCAAACGCTACAAAGAGCATCAGTACTATTAGAACCAGTAACGAATACTTCATCTTAAACCTCACCATTACATTGCCCCTAATTTAAAAGATATCCTTGTGATTTCAAGATATTTTTTAAATCTATCAATTTACTTTTGATGAGGAGAAGATATTTACCTGGCCAGCAAAAATGAAAATTCTCCAGAGAATAAAAATGCTTTTTTCACATTATCACATAATGCATGTAAGGCATTCCTGGTTTTGTGATAAGCACCGAATAAAAAGCATACAAAAGGAGAATAGGATAATATCTATTTTGTAGGTTAAGGCTAAATCTGAAGAAAATTAATTCATATCGAATTATGATACTTGAGAGGATATGGATTCTTTTTCATAAAGAATTTTCCCATTTTTTAAAATATCTTTTATAAACATACTTCCGGATTGTTTCAATTCCTGAAATTCATCCGGAGTAAGGACAATAATATCCATTGGTAAATCGGCTTTAATAATTTTTCGTACTTCAACTCTCCTCCAGATAGGATGTTTTTCCGTTTCTTTAACAATAAGCAAATCGACATCGCTATCTTCACTAATTATTTCATTTGCTGCAGAACCGAATAATAGAATTAAATCCGGTTTGTAAAAATTTATGAGTTTTTCGACAATTGATTTTATTTTATAATCATAGCTTTGCATATTTCATCTCCCCTACACTAGAATATACATACTTCAAATTAAAATTAAAACAAAGAATCTCTTTATTTCTCTAACATGCTATTAACGTTTAAAGTTTAGGAAAAATTTTTAATATCTTTACATTTTATTTCAGTTGGAAATGCAAATTCCCCGAAAGAAAAAACAAGCAAATTATTCGTTATATGCCACAATGCAGGGGTAAAATCCCATGATACCTGGTCATGCAAACACAGGATCCGGGTAAAAGACATAAAAAAAGGAAGTCAGGATTCTACCCAACTTCCCATTTATCCTCTTTCCTCTTTCCTCTTTCCTCTTTTCTTTTTTCAATTATTTTCACTCTATCTTTCGGATTACCCTCGCCGGTACACCTGCCACCACGGCGCCGGGGGGTACATCTTTCGTAACCACAGCACCGGCACCCACCATGGCGCCCTCACCAATGGTTACCCCGGCAAGAATCACTGCTCCCGAACCGATGGAAGCGCGATTGTGTACATAGGTGTGAATTAATTCCCAGTCCTCTTCCGTTTGCATGCTGCCATCGGGATTCACCGCACGGGGATATTTATCGTTAATAAAAACCACTCCATGACCAATAAAACAACCGTCACCGATATGCACTCCTTCACAAATAAACGTGTGACTGCTGATTTTGCAGTTCTTCCCAATTGTGGCACCCTTCTGAATCTCCACAAAAGTTCCGATTTTCGTACCGTCACCAATCTCACAACCATAAAGATTAACAAAATTATAAATCTTCACATCTTTACCTAATTTCACGTCATCGGCTATGCTGACGAATTTCATGCTCTCTCCTCTAGTTAAATATTTTTTGATATCTATAAAATTTCCTTGAAAGAACCGGGTTCAGGGAGGGAAGAAGGTGTATAGGGTATATAGGGTATATAGGGTATATAGGGTATATAGGGTAAATAAGGGAAATAGGGGAAATAGGGGAAATAGGGGATTGGAGTTTAACGTTGTAATGGGTGTGAATGGAATAACGAAAAACAAAATCAGGATTTGATTTTTCGCAGGACATAGTTTATAAATCCATTTAATGTAACTTTGGCGTTTTCGATCAATTCAATTCCCCTATCGAATAATTTTTGATCGATATAATTCAAATCCCGACAGCTCAGGAGGTGATCCTTTAACTCATAAAGCGAACCTCGTGAAATACGAAAAAATTGAATTGCTTCCTGATAATAAAATCTACCATATCCTTCAGCAATATTTGCAGTTATACTAATAGCGGCCTTTTTAATCTGATTTTTTAAATTATACTCCTCATCGCGTGGTAATTTGGGAATTATATCCTTATAAAAAAATATTTTTACTTCATGGCATTTTTTCCAGGCTTCCAGAGAAGTAAAATCTTTATGAACATTATATAAATCAAACGGTTCACGAACTAAATCTAACCCATTTTCATTTTCTTTTTTCATATTAAAATATACCGGGAAATTTCACTCAAATCAACCACTCCTCCCCCCTATAAAACCTTAAAAACCCTATAAACCCTATAAACCTTATTCACCCTATATACCGCAGATCACACCTTCACTTCCCTTCCCCTCTGCTTAATAGACTTCTGAGCAGCTTCCAGGATGCGGACCACCATCAGTCCCGCCTTGCCGTCCACCAGCGGTTGAGCATTGTTTTCCAGGCAATCCACAATATGCTGGGTTTCAACGGCAAGGGCTTCGGTTGTATCGATTTTAGGACAGTACATATCACCGGTGCGATATTGAATCAGAGTATGGTAAATCTGATCCGGTGTTTTGATGACTTCGATGCCTTTGTCGTACACCCGCACCTTTTCGCTGGGCTGGTTGTCGTCCCAGACAATCATTTTCTTACTACCGGCGATGAGCGTCTGGCGAATCTTTACCGGACTGAGCCAGTTGGTGTGAATATGAGCGATCAGGTTGTTGGGATAGTACACCGTCATGTACGCTACATCCTCCAGGCCATTGCCCAGATGGTCTGCACCGGTAGCCACCACGCTGTCCGGATATTGCTCCAGCAGATAGTGCATAATGGAAATATCGTGCGGCGCCAGGTCCCAGATCACATTCACATCGTGTTGGAAGAGGCCCAGATTTACCCGCACGGAATCGAAATAATACAGGTCCCCCACTTCTCCACTCCGGATTAATTCCTTAATTTTCCGCACCGCCCCGGTAAACACAAAGGTATGATCCACAAACAGTTTGAGCTGCTTCTTCTCCGCCAGATTCACCAGCTCTTCCGCTTCCTTCACACTGGAGGTCATGGGTTTCTCAATCAGCACATGTTTTCCGGCTTCGAGGGCGGATTTAGCCAGGTCATAATGGGTATGCACCGGCGTGCAAATGGCAACAAGATCGATTTCGGAATTATTTATGACCTCCTTGGCATCGGTTGTGGTTTCAATCGAAGGATATAGACCTTTGATATATTCCAGGCGCCCTGGATTTACGTCACAGGCAAGCCACACCTGCGTATTCAAATTAAACACAAAGTTGCGAATAATATTTGGTCCCCAGTAGCCCACACCGATTACTGCGATGTTGATCATAAGTGCTCCTGTATGATTTATTAAGTCAAGTACAAAATTTAGTCAAGTACAAAATGTTGTGTAAATTCCACTCTCTATAACTTTGGGGATGCGGTATAACCGGAGTGGAGCGTAGCGGAACGGAGGTTGCACCGCAATATCAACCTTATAATATTTCTCAGTATGAGAATAAATGCAGGAAATATTTTATTAAATTATTTAGGCAAGAAAAAAAATTGAATGGAATGTATAGATTAAGATGAAGAAAAGTCAACAAAGGAAGGCAGTTTTATGAGGAAGGATCTTTTATCTTAATTACATGAGGTGATTAAAACAGAAATATATATTATTTTAATATATTCAAAATAATGTCTGTTGAATCTAATATTATTTTGATAATATAATTTACGACGTAAAAAGAGGTATGAGTGTTGGGAATTCAGGTTCTTCTAATCTTTGTTATCTTTGTAAT
>JALWDQ010000958.1:0-2103 GCA_027039625.1 Calditrichia bacterium
GTCGTGATTTTCCAGAAAACGCATGGGAAGGGCATTTCGGGGATAGCGGGCATCTTTTTCGGCAATGAGGTGGCTGGCTTCGTGGGCTTCCTTTTTCCCCTCGCGAATTTCTTTGAGCAGATGGTAAAGTGTCCAGTCGTAATCGGAGTTAAATCCCGCGACAATGAGCCGGGGATCTTCCCATTCCGCCAGCAGGTAGAGATCCCGTTTCAACGCTCGAAGACGCGGAATGGCTTCCTCCCAGAAATCAAGCGGTACCATTCCCGCCACATCGCAGCGATAGCCGTCGATATCAAACTCCCGAATCCAGTACTCCATGGTTTCAATCATGTAGCGGCGCAGTTCGGGATTATCGTAATTGAAATCGGTGATGTCGCTCCAATCTGCTACCTCGCGGGTAAAATTCCCCTCTGCATCGCGCATGAACCAATCCGGATGTTCCCGCATCAGCACATTGTCGTTCGAGGCGTGGTTGGGCACCATCCCGATAATTACCTTCAACCCGCGGCGGTGGATTTCCTGTACCAGGGTGCGGAAGTCCTCTTCCGTTCCCAGTTCGGGATTCACCCGCCGGAAATCCCGAACAGAAAAAGGGCTTCCCAGCGTTCCCTTACGTCCCTTCTCGCCAATGGGATAGATGGGCAGCAACCAGATGATATCCACATTGAGCTGGCGGATGTAGTCCAGTTTTTCCTGCAACGCCCGGAAGGTTCCCTGATGGGTGTACACGCGGGGGAACACCTGATACAACACCCCGTGGCGCGCCCACTCCGGCGCCACCGGCCCTTCCAGATGGCTGAAATCCGCCAATTCCCGCCCGCTTCCATGACGGCGTTCACAATACAGAACCAGCATTAAAAACGAAAGCATGATTACCATACTCCATCGTAAGCGCATCGGTTCCTACCTCATTTCCTCCGGTAAAAATTTCGACCCGTTGGCGTGCATGCGAGCCAGTTTTAAGGAATAATCCAGGTTAATGAGGGGATTATCCGGGTATTTCTCCCGCAGGAGCTGTCCCAGCAGTTCCAGCTCGCCGGGATGCATTTCCAGCACGGCATCGCGCACATCCGTTCCGGTACGGATTCCAAACAGGGTAATGTCCAGCACAATGTGGTTGGCGGCTATCTGCACAATGGCTTTGTTGCGCGTCCAGGCAGTTTTGCACTGCATTAATCGATTAGCTTCGCCCATGATGAGCTCTTCCCGATCCCGCACCAGGATAATTTTGTGATCCCACACCTTTTCCAGTTGTTTTTCGTCCAGCCCGTAACTGTACACCAACCCCACCTGGGGCAAACTGGTGAAGGAGAAAAGAATCACCTTCACCCCTCGCTGGACGGCTTCCTCCAGCTCCCGGCGCAGTTCTTCGAATTCCTTCCGCCACAGGGAAAGGTAGATCTCCTGATGCGCTTCCCGGATCATCTCCCGCGCTTTGGAAATGAGATTGTCGTAGCCGGTGATGTTCCAGAGCTGGCCGGACTCGATGTCAATTTGCACTTCCGAAAGGCTCTTGCGCAGATCTTCCACTTTTTGTTTGAACCGCTGCTCCAGCATTTTCAGGAACTCTTCCGGTGGTAAAGGCACGTACTTTTCCGGCTGGGTAGAGAGGGCGCTCACAGCGCCGTAAGATTCCAGCCGACGGATGACGTCGTAAATGGCGGAACGGGGAACTCCGGAATTTTTACTCAATTCGTAGCGGGTGGCGGGATGATGTTGCAGCAGGGAAACATAGGCCCGCGCCTCATAGCGGGTGAATCCCAGTTCGGCCATTTTTCGTGAAATTTTATCCAGCATCCTGATCCTTTATTTGATTTTATTGATGAAATTTTTCAACAATTTATCCTCACATTCTCAATAAATTTACAACCGGTTAACAGTAAATTCCACCTTGCAAATTACTATTTTTTTAACCGCCAGGGGCGGAGAGGTAGTGCTATGGACGTTAAAGAATTTCATATCACTAATTCCAATCGTTAAATCCTAAATTTCATTGTTCATCCCGTCCCTTCGGGACGGGGTTTGTTTTGGTTTTTTCCATTTCCCACAAATGGAATTTGTGGGCTAGTGGCATTCCGTCCCTTCGGGACGGTTTTATTTTGC
>JALWDQ010000959.1:0-2102 GCA_027039625.1 Calditrichia bacterium
ATGGGACTGGTTTGCTGAATCCACGCCAGCATATCGGCCATCAGCTTTTCCAGCTTGCGATAATAATCCGATGTTTCAATCTGGCGCATGTTGAAGTAGAAGGTAACCGTCATAAACGTGGTGGTGTTGTAGTATACGGCAGCGGGCATATCGGCCAGGGTGTAAGATGCCGGTCCCATACGGAAAATGGGTGTGGCGTCGGGCAACGGGGTTACCGCATCCACGTACCACAATCCGCTGTAGCGCCAATCAATGGTATCCAGTGTACTGATGCCGCAATTGGGATCGCGCAGCAGCATGGGCACGCCGGTTCCGCCGTCATCCACCTTGCTCTGGGCATCGTACGAGGAAATCCCAAAATAATCGTAAACAAAATCACCAACCTGGAAGGTATCCGGCGCACCGCCGTACAAATCGTACAGGAAATCGTTTCCACTCATCCAGAGCCGACCGCCGTTATCCAAATAATCCTTCAACTCACTGTTTACCGTATCGGCTCCATTCCACAGCGCCAGCCCCACACCATCGTTACCCGTGAACCACAAAACCATATCATACGGCTCCAGCGTCTGGTAGTCGGGAATAAATTCCACCGTATCGCCTCCATTCAGAGCACCGCAATCGAACACATCGTACTGCACTCCCAGATGGTTCAGGGCATCGTACAGGTAACCTTCGTGATTGCTGTAATTGTCATCATCTACAAACAGCAGAGAAATTTTTTGTTTGAAGAAACTCAACTGCCGAGGGCCATTGCTGGAAGGCACCTGAAACACGCCATCGGAGACCTGAACATTCCATTTGAGCATCACCGAATCCTGCCCCATAGCGGTTAAGTAACTACCAATATCCACTGTAACGGAGGTATCTCCCGTGGCAAACGAATACACCACGCTATCGGTGGAGGTGGTCAGGTTAATGGTGTAGGTCAGCGAATCGTTATCGGGATCGGTAGCACTGTGCCAGAAAAACAGGTAAGAGGTGGCACCATTGGCAGTGAAGAACAGAGTTTTATCCGCCTGGGGATACAGCAGCGCAGGCGAAGTGGGCATTTCGGGAATGTTTTCAATAATATCCAGATAAAACGTATCTGCGACCGTGGTGTTTAAATACACATCGGTGGCACTTACCGTCCAGTAGCAGTGAAGCGTATCCCCAAATGTGGCAAAATAATTGTTGAAATCGTTCCCGAACATCACCTTCTGGGTATCGGTAAGTTCGACTGTTGTTATCAGGCTATCGCTGCCGGGATTGGTGAGATAGAGGCTGAAATCGTAATGGAAGGGATCGCCTTCGGGGTCGGTGGTCGCCTCCCAGCTAAACAGAATCTGCTCGTTCAGCGAATCCACCAGCAGCTGTGCTCCATTTGGGGGTGTAAGCATGGCGAAAGGCAGCGGCGGCTGGTTCACATGGGGCAGTTTAATCAGTGTTAACGCAAAGGTATCCAGCGAGGAAGCATAGGTGGCACTATCGTTGGCGGTGACGTACCAATTGCCAAAAATCGTATCGCTTCCTGTTCCGACATTAAATAAGGGGAGTAAATCGCTGGTAGTAAACGCAATACTGGTATCGGTGAGTACCGTATCGATAAAATTCACTTCTGTGGGATATGGGGCTGTAAAATAAAAATGGTAGTGATCCAGATTGTTATCGGGATCCACCGCCTGTTGCCAGCGGAAGGTAAAGATTTGACTGGAATCCTCGGCAACCACCCACACGCTCTGGTCAGGCGGTTCCAGCAGTAAGAACGGTTCCGGAGGTTCGTTAATATTTTCTACCAAACGCAGGGCAAAGGTATCGGAAGCCCAGGTGATTCCTCCGTCTCCAATTGCCTTTACGCTCCACCACACATCCAATGTATCCTCATCCTGAAACAGTGCCCAGAGGTCATCAAGGGTTAGCATCACCTGATTGGTGTTGCTGGGATAAGTATTCATGATGTTGGTGAGTGCGGAATCCTGAGCAATCACCATTTCGTAAGAGAGCGACCCACCTCCGGGATTACTACTGGCGCTCCAATAAAAGAACAATCCCGAGAAAGGTTCGCTAATCCAGATTTCCGCTCCGTTCACCGGTGCCTGTAAATTAAAAGCGGTCGGTGG
>JALWDQ010000960.1:0-2099 GCA_027039625.1 Calditrichia bacterium
TCAAAAACCCTAAAATAACAAGCGTTAAATTAAAAAATACAAATGATTTGTCAGGTCCTTTTCCGACTGAATTAAACCTTTTTTTATTCGTGCTAATTCGTGTGATTCGTGGGCAAATAAAAATTCTTTTAATTCGTGGGCAAAAATTTGTTGGTAAATGGTTTTTTGTGTGATTAGTGGTAAATCTTTCCCATGGAAGAAGGCCATGGGCTAAATTCTGTCGGCCACTTCGTGGCCTCGTCCCCTGCCTTTGGAGGTGAGTTTATTTAAACAGAAGCAAAGTATTCACACCATAAATTCGCACAAATTCGTTAATTCAAAATTCTTAATTCAAAATTCTCAATTCCCTCAGTGTCGCCCTTTCAGGGTTTCATTACTGTGGTGTTCTCTATTCCCAGGGCTTTGCCCTGGGCTATCCATGTGTGAGTGCTTCGCACTCTCTTTATAAAAATATTCATTCTTCATTTTACATTTTATACACAGCATCCTTTGGACATTTTTCATTCCTTTCACCATCTGTTTCGAAATCCCACCGCCACATAGCCCACCCAATGGTGGATGTTGGCCGGAGCGGTTTGCCCCATCTTCAAATCCTGAACGGGAATGGGAGGATGGGTTAAGCTGGTGGCATAACGCAGCATGCGTCCTTTCATGCGCCCTCTGTCCAGTTGTTTTTCCAGATAATAGGCGGTAAGCATCCCAAACGGTACCGAGTAGCGGCCACACCAGGTCCAGGCGTATTCCCGATAGTTGTCTTTCTTTACCGTGTAGTCGCAAAATCGTTTAATTTTCTGGGGATCCAGTTCACCCACCAGACATTCGCTAATAATGGTGAGGTCTTTGCGCACGGCGGCCCGGTAACCGGCTGAATCGGCTCCGAAAGGTGCCAGGTTCTTCCCACCCCAGTCCTGGTCTCCGTAATGAACGCAATCGTTGGAAATGGCCAGAGCAAAATCGCGTCCCCACTGCCAGTGGTGCTCCCGGGCAACCTCGGCCAGAACCTGTGCCAGGGGACGGGCAATTTGCTGCATCCGGTGGTAACTCATGTAAGGCACCAGAATAGAGACAATTTGAAAACGGCGGTGGTAGTATTGGATGAACGGTAGCAGCGCTTCCACGGAATGTTCTACCTGCTGCAGACTATCGCTAATCAAATACATCTCCTGTGGCAAACGAGAAATAATTTCTTCCCGAATGGGAGAAACGGGAATATTTCCGTACGGCCCACGCCAGTGAGTGAAAGTGTCGAACACAAGGTGATTTTCGATTCCAAACAGGCGGGCTTTGTGGGCCACGCCAAAAATAATGATGGTGGGTGCAGAGAGATTCTGCAACACGTAGGGATACACATCACCGGCATAGGTGTAATCGTCGTGGGGAGAAATCACCAATTTCCAGTAGGTGGTGGAATCGATGTTGTTCATGCGAAACACTGCGTTCCGCTCCTTTGCAAAACGGGAGTCGATGCGGTGCATCAGGGCATCCATTTGCCGGGCGGTGTGGGCAAATCCCACCGTGTCTGCCAGCCCTCGCAGGCGCATCCGGGGCGTTGATTGCTCCCGCTGGCATTGCCACAAAAAAGAGACCAGCAAAACAACCGTTACCGCAGTAAAAATTTTCCTTATCATGGCATTTCCTCCTGATTTTCTTCCCCGTCCTGCTCTATTCGTGAAATCCCTCCCCGCGCATAAAGCAGTTCGTATTCCTGCCGGTACAATTGCTCCATCAACCGGCGAATCCGGGTGCGAACGCCATCTAACTCCTCCGGAGTAAAGCGGATTTGCACGGATTGCATGGGTTCCAGAAAATAAAGGGTCACCGGATAGTGCGGTTGCTCCGGGAAAAGGTGTGCCAGCAGCAGGGCGTAGGCTTCCATCTGGAAGCGGTATTTCCGGGCGGTGTCCGGGACTTCTCCCCGGCTAATGCGATTGGTTTTGAAATCCAGCACCTCCCACACGCCCCGGGAGTTGCGGAACAGGCGGTCGAAAATGCCCTGTAGAACAAACGGTTCCAGAGGTAAATCCACAGAAAACTCGCTGAACTGCTCCGGTGTCTCCAGCCAACGGACTAATTCACTGCTGCGCACGCGCTCCATTAAC
>JALWDQ010000961.1:0-2094 GCA_027039625.1 Calditrichia bacterium
TGGAAAAGGCTGATAACTGAGTCGCAGGTTCATCACAGCAAAATCGTTCAACTTTTCCCATTTGTGGGTATCGGGATTCACAAAATACTGGTCACCGGCGTAGCTTAATTCCAGTCCCCCTTCTACACCAGCGAACAGAGGGAAGGCACCCAAAAAATTGAAGCGGTGTTTGGGACGATATTCCAGATGTGAGGAAGTACGTTCCGGGGAAATATCTTTTGCCACCAAATAGGTATAGTTCGCTTCCAGCCGGGCTCTGGACAACTGCCAGCGAAGGGCGAGCTCAGCACCCGAGAGCTCGGCGCGCCCCACATTCTGCATCTGACGCACGCCACCCTCCAGATACCGCATGGTAATCAGGTCCCGCAGCCGGTTGTAAAACAGCGCCGTTTGCACGTGCCAATTCCCATGTTGCCACAACACCCCCAGTTCGTTGTTCCAGGAACGCTCCTCTTTTAAATCGGGATTGGCAATGCTGGTACCCAATCGTTCGGAGTAAAGTTCCTTGAGGGTTGGGAAGCGGCTTTTGCTGCCCAGCGCCACATGCACCTGCCATTCTCCATCCGGTCGAAACTGCAGCGCCAGCTGGGCATTCATCAGGAAAATGGGATCGCGCAAACTCCCCTGCGCTACCTGTACGGGACGCAAATAGTCGCCATCCACACCTACCACCGCATCCCATTGCTCGGAGAGGTGAATTAACTGTTCCAGACCGGCTGTTACGGTTTGCGCTGAATACACCTCGAATGGCTCCTGTTCTGCTGAAGCCTCTCGATGAACATCGTGCTTAAACGAAAGAACGGCGTTGGTTTTTCCCACAGGAAGCACAGAAAGGGAAGGGTAGAGCATTACACCCAGGGAATAATCGTCGTAAATAGAGGTAAAGGCATAGCGGCGGGTCTGGGTGGTGTAGGTGGCATCGTCGTAGGACTCCAGGCGGTTGCGGTATCTGTCCGCAAACCATACCGTACGCAGGCTTGCTTTTTCTCCGAACTGATGCCGTGTGTTGAATCCCAGTAGAAACTTTTTCCATTCGGGGAATTTCCAGTACCGGGGGCGGGAACTCAGGGCGTTGGGTGGTACCCCGAAGGAATTGTTGATAAAGCTAAAATGAACCCCCAGTTGGTGGTAAGCATTCACGGCGTAAGTTGCTTTGAGCAGGAAATTTTCCTTACGAAAAGCGCTGTTGTCCCGTGAGCCTCCCTCTTCGTTGGGCATCTCCGGGGTACCGGCCGGGAGTCGAAATTCCGCAGCCGTATCCAGGCTGGCCGAAAGAAAAAGATTCCACCGTCCGGGATGCAGGGAAAGACGCACTCTGCCGTAAAAATGATTTCCGCTGGCACCTTCCAGCCGCACCTGCATCCCCGGAGCAAACCCGGCAGTACCGGTGAGGATGTTTACCGTTCCCCCCAGGGTATTGGCTCCGTACAAAATGGAAGATACCCCTCGGGAAATCCGAATACTGCGGTAGTCATCGCCCACCAGTTGCGAGAGGTCGAGTAATCCGTCGAACGGCACGGAAATCGGTACACCATCCAGATACACGCTAATCTGGCGCTGAGCAAATCCCCGAATTTGTAAGGTAGTTTCGTTTTTCTGGGAGTGGGAAAGGTACAGCCCGGGCACAAAGTTTAAGGCAGAGGGCACGGCGCGCATTTCCAACCGCTGTATGGTGCTAGCAGCTACCGTGTGGATCGTTGCGGTGCGGATTTTATTTTCCGAAGGGGCTTCCACCACAATCTCGCCCAGGTGGTAAACCGGGATGCTGTCCGTCACCGCTTCTGATTTCTCCCCTGCCCACACCCCGGGACGAACCACAACTAAAATTAGAAGAACACAAAGAGCTCGCCTCATCAGTTCTCCTCCTATCGACCGGGTTAAAATTTTTCGGGAAAGAACTTACGACGGATTTTGTAATTGATTTTCCGAGGTGGCATATTTTTCGGCAAAATGAAGCAGACGGGCGATGAGGAGTGCCAGCAGGTGAAAAGCTTCCTTTATACGAAATCCACCCCGGGAATCCTGGCGAAACTCCTGAAATGTTTCCAGCGCAATCTGACGAATGCGGGGAAGCATGTTCATGGATAACGAAAA